>JAHFHJ010000026.1:0-10399 GCA_023246985.1 Candidatus Omnitrophota bacterium
GCGAAATTCCTTGTCGGGTAAGTTCCGACCTGCACGAATCGTGTAACGAGCTGGCCGCTGTCTCGGCGAGTAACTCGGTGAAATTGTAGCAGCGGTGAAGATGCCGCGACCCCGCAACTAGACGGAAAGACCCCGTGCACCTTTACTGTAGGTTGGTATTGGATTTTGGTTTAGTGTGTGTAGCATAGCCGGGAGACTTTGAGGCTTGGGCGCTAGCTCAGGCGGAGTCGCAATGTGAAATACCGGTCTCACAGAACTAGAATTCTAACTTCGATCCTTGAATCAGGACGAAAGACAGTGCCAGCTTGGCAGTTTGACTGGGGCGGTCGCCTCCTAAACAGTAACGGAGGCGTTCAAAGGTATGCTTAGTGTGGTTAGCACTCACACGTCAAGCGCAAACGTAAAGAGCATGCTTAACTGCGAGACCCACAAGTCGAGCAGAGACGAAAGTCGGAGTTAGTGATCCGGTGGTAGAAAGTGGAATCGCCATCGCTCATCGGACAAAAGGTACGCCGGGGATAACAGGCTTATTCCTCCCAAGAGTTCATATCGACGGAGGAGTTTGGCACCTCGATGTCGGCTCATCACATCCTGGGGCTGGAGAAGGTCCCAAGGGTTCGGCTGTTCGCCGATTAAAGTGGTACGTGAGCTGGGTTCAGAACGTCGTGAGACAGTTCGGTCCCTATCTGTTGTGGGCGCAGGAAATTTGAGGAGAGCTCTTCCTAGTACGAGAGGGCCGGAAGAGACGAGCCGCTCGTGTACCTGTTATCCCGCCAGGGGTAGCGCAGGGTATCGATGCTCGGACAGGATAAGCGCTGAAAGCATCTAAGCGCCAAGCCAACTCCAAGATAAGATTTCCCAACCGGTTTTCGGTTTAGAAGACCCCTCGTAGACTACGAGGTTGATAGGCGAGATGTGTAAGTCCCGTAAGGGATTCAGCTTACTCGTACTAATCGGTCGTTCGGCTTGACAATCTTTACTTTTACGCCGCAAAACGTAAAAGGTAATCATAAAATGTCGGGACTTATTCACCCTGTCAGATCCATGGGTTCACTAATACCACATTCCATTCGATTTTATGGGTTGTGGTATTGTACCGTTAACCCTTAAAATCAAATGGAGAACGGTACTCATGTTGGGTTCTTGATTTGTTCAACGGAAATGCTTTCAAAACATTTTCACCGGAGCAAAGAAGGAATCCAACGGGGTGAACCTCGTGATCTTTGGAGCTTACGGAGTCAGATTGAAAATTCGCGTCTGAGGCGTCAGTTTTTTGACGACTTCGGGACATCGCTTTCCGGTGGCCATAGGAGAGGGGCAACACCCGTTCCCATTCCGAATACGGAAGTTAAGCCCTCTACCGGCGATGGTACTAACGGAGCAATTCGTTGGGAGAGTAGCAAACTGCCGGAATTTTTTTATAAAAAGGCCGCGCCTTCTTGGCGCGGCCTTTTTTATGAGCATTTTCCGGCAGGAATATGTGGCGAGGAACCTGATGCGGACCCCCATGTCTGGGGGTGTGGAAGGGGCAGGACAGGACGAATCTTATCCTGCCTTATCCCGATTTATAGTTCCCCAAATCGCCTCCAGAGAGAACGCGTCGCCAAAGAATCTCAGAACGCGTCTTACGGCTCTCAAGAAGAAAAAGCGCTCAAGAAGGTTGCCCGAGCTGCTTTTCTTGATTAGAATAGTCCCCGTTTCAAAAATCCCATTGCGCGGGCATAGCATAATGGTAATGTCCTAGCCTTCCAAGCTAGTCATGCGGGTTCGATTCCCGCTGCCCGCTATGAACCGCACTGGGTTCATAGCCAATCGAATGAGTGATGCATCCCTGGAATTGAGTGCGGAAGGAATCGAAGGGAGCGCTTGTACGCGAATATGACAAATGTCATGTTCACAAGCGCGGGGGGCCGACCTGAAGCGAATGGAGTGAGTGGAAGGCGCCGATTCCCGCTGCCCGCTTTTTCTTCGAATTTTTTTAATAAGGAATGTGACGCCGCACGGATTTCTTCACTCATTAGGAATTTCTGCCGTCCGGTTATCGAACGATTCATTTTGCGCAACCTAACGTTTTTCAATGGGTTAACGGACCCATTGTTTTAATCGATTTGAATTCGCTCACGTGTTATTTTGGCGCTCTCACCCAAGAAGCGGCCCATGAACACCGGCAAAACCGTTTTCTCTCAAACGATGGAATTCCCGTCCATTTACGAGTTCCCAAAATGCGTTGGCCGTTACCAAGGCGATGACAAAATCAAAAGCCTTTTAGATATGAAAACAAGCGTTTGAACAACAGCTTGATGCATAGAAACACCGCTTTCTGAACCGCCGGATGCGGAGCCGCATGTCGGGGGGTGTGGGAGGGGAAGGACAAGACGAACCTTGTCCTCCCCTATCCCGATCCGATTATAAGGAGAAGAGGCAGGTGGATTTTGTGGATCCTGAGTTCTGGCCCGGCGATGCTCCAAGGCATTACGCCCCGCGCCGTTTTATGTGCTAAACTTAGGGTGACGGGATAAAAACTATGGCTAAGGGAAAACGCTCAAAAAAATCAAGGCCGGCAGATGAAAAAAGAAAAGGATCCCTGAAAGAGATCCTGTCTCTTTACGCGAAGATCGCCGAGCTCAAAAAAGAGGTCGCTAAAACGACGGGGACCGGAACGCACGCGGAAGAACGCCTGACCGATCTTGAAGCCCATGTCAATCTGTTGACTCGGTTTCTGACCACCCTTTGTATAGAGAAACTGGGAATGCGTGTCGGGACTCTCAGGAGCATCATCCGCCGCGTTGAAAAAGAGGCCCTCCGCGATTCCCAGATCATGGAACTCGAGTTTCTCTATAAGCTTTCCCATGGGAGTTCCAGAAAAACGCCCTCCGCTCCCGCCAAGGCCAGAGATGATCCCTGGGAGCAAATCTCCTAGTACCACATGACATTTGATTTTACGGGTTGTGGTATTGTACCGTTAACCCTAAAATCAAATGGAAAACGGTACTAATGCGCAGTCAAGATTGAAATGAGGAGTTCCAATTTCAATCTGCACAATACTGCGAACCCCTAAAATCAAAATTGACGCGATACCAACCTGTTTTCATAGCACAAAGGCTATAGGTCCGATAAACTTGCCGTTTACAAGCGTCTTTATTTTGTTTAAAATCCCATCTCTTAAAAGCAAGCGGTAAGCACTTACAAACTTATCACTTATAACAAGCATCCGGGGAATCTTTGTGACCACAGCGAAGAAGAACGTCAAAGCCGTTAAAAGTTCCAAAACTGCCACGCCCGTTAAAACTGCCCAAGGGCCCAAACATCTCGTAATTGTCGAATCTCCGGCCAAGGCCAAGACCCTCAACAAGTTCCTGGGGAAGGCTTTTCAGGTCGTTGCTTCCATGGGCCATGTCCGGGACCTGCCCAAGAGCCGGATGGGGGTGGATATCGAACATGATTTTACTCCCGAATATATCATTATCCGCCGGGCCTCCAAGACCGTGAAACAGCTCAAGAAGGACGCCGAGGGCAAAGAGACCCTCTATGTCGCGCCCGATCCGGACCGCGAGGGGGAGGCCATCAGCTGGCATCTTGCGCATATTTTTTCAGAACAGAACCCGGGGGCGAAGATTCTCCGTGTGGAATTCAACGAGATCACGCAATCCGCCGTGTTGAGGGCCTTCGATCATCCCCGCGCGATCGATATGAATCTTGTGAACGCGCAGCAAGCACGCCGTATTCTGGACCGTGTGGTGGGGTATCAACTCAGCCCGCTTCTTTGGCGCAATGTGGGCCGGGGGTTGAGCGCCGGACGCGTGCAGTCCGTGGCGTTGCGTTTTGTGGTGGACCGCGAGCGCGAGATCCGGAAATTCGTGCCGCAAGAATACTGGACGCTTGACGCGAAACTTTCCGCGGTCGACGGTTCCGAACAGCAGAAGATATTTCTTTCCCGCCTTTCGCAAATTGATAAGAAAAAAGCCGAGCTCCAAGGGCAAGCGGAAACGGATCGGATCAAGCAGGAGCTCGGGCAGCTTTCCTTTCAAGTCTCTCATATCGAAAAGACGGAAAAACGGCGAAAGCCCCAGGCGCCGTACATTACAAGCAAACTCCAGCAGGAGGCCTACGGCCGGCTTGGGTTCTCGGCCGCGAACACGATGCGTATTGCCCAGAGACTTTATGAAGGCGTGGAGCTGGGGCAAGAAGGGAGCGTAGGTCTTATCACCTACATGCGAACGGATTCCGTGAATATTGCCGCGTCCGCGCGGGAGGAAGCCGCGCGGTATATCCGCGAGAAGTTCGGCAAAGAATATCTTCCGGAAAAACCGGCGGTCTATCAATCCCGCAAAGGCGCGCAGGAAGCGCACGAAGCCATTCGTCCCACCTCGGCCTTCCGCATTCCCGACTCGATCAAGGATTTTCTCGAAAGCGACGAGCTGAAACTCTACGAACTTATTTGGCGGAAGTTCCTGGCGTCCCAGATGGTTCCCGCGGTCGACGAACACACCGCGATTTCGATCCTGGCCGGAGAAAAATACGGGTTCCGCACGACGGGCAAGCGGAATCTCTTTTTGGGATTCACGGCCGCATTCGGCGAGATCAAGGCCGAAAAAGAAAATTCCAGGGAGATCGAAGAAGAAATGCCCGAAGCCCTGGAGTTGCCCGACCTGAAGGTCGGACAGAACCTCAAGCTCCACGAACTTTTAGGGGAACAGCATTTCACCAAGCCTCCGGCGAGATTCAATGACGCGAGCCTGATCAAATTGCTTGAAGAAAAAGGCATCGGCCGGCCGAGCACTTACGCGCCTACGATCTCAACGATTCTGGGACGGATGTACGCGGAACGCAAGGGCGGGGCCCTCATGCCCACGGAACTCGGCGAGACCGTCGCGGATATCCTGGTGAAACATTTCCCGAAGATCCTGGACGAGGCGTTTACGGCGCTCATGGAAGAAGAGCTCGATGAGATCGAAGAAGGGAAAATGGATTGGGTGAAGGTGCTAAAGGATTTTTACGGCCCCTTCAGCGAATTTTTAGCGCGCGCTCAAACCGAAATGAAAAATGTCAAACCCGCGCCGGTTCCCACGGATTACCAATGCGATGTTTGCGGCAAACAGCTTTTCATCAAATTTGGACGGTTCGGGAAATTCATGGCGTGCGCCGGATTCCCGGAATGCAAGTTCACGCGCTCGATCCCGACCGGATTCTTTTGCCCCGAGACGGGCTGCGGCGGGGAACTGGTGAAGCGCCGGGCCAAGGGCCGCCGCGCATTCTACGGCTGCTCGAATTACCCGAAATGCACGCATGTGGCCAACGAGCTTCCGAAAAAAGAAGATGCCGCGGAAGCTTCCTCCGAAGCGCCGTGAGCCCGGGGCCATGAATAAGCCGGTGGAGGATTTTTTGAATTTTTTGGCGACCGAAAAGGGCGCCTCGGAACACACGACCAAGAATTACGGGATCGATCTTCGGGAATTCATGAAGTTCCTCGAGGCGAAGGATTTAAAAGAACTGACCTATCTTGATATCCGCTCCTTTTTGGCGTTTCTGAAAAACCGCGCCTACAGCAAGAGCTCCATTTCCCGCAAGCTTGCGTGTCTCAGATCTTTTTTCAAGTATCTGGTGCGCGAGAATAGCCTGACCCAGAATCCCGCGGCCGGGATCGCGACTCCCAAGAAGGAAAAGCGTCTGCCGTCTTTTTTGAGCATCGAGGAGATCACCCGGCTTCTGGAAGCTCCGGCCAAGAATTGCTGGGAGGAAAAACGCGATAAGGCGATCCTGGAGATGCTTTACAGCTCCGGGTTGCGCGTGAGCGAGCTTGTGGGTCTGAATCACGATGATCTGGATTTTTTTGGCGGGCTCGTGCGGGTGCGCGGCAAAGGAAAAAAAGAACGCATCGTCCCCGTGGGGCAGGCGGCCTTGAACAGCCTGCGCGCTTCTCTGGATGTCAAACCGCCGAGAGAAACCTCGAACGCGATCAAGAAGCCTCTTTTCATCAGCCGTATCGGAACCCGGCTCACCGATCGCAGTATCCGCCGGATGATCCTGAAATATGTAAAACGAACCGGTTTGAGTAAAGAGATTTCGCCCCACACCTTTCGCCATTCCTTCGCGACGCACATGCTCGACCGCGGCGCGGATCTTCGAAGCGTTCAGGAGCTTTTGGGGCACGCGAATCTTTCGACCACTCAAATTTATACGCATGTGACGACGCAGCGTCTTAAAGACGCTTACGCGGCGGCGCATCCGAGGGCTTGATCGAGCGGTTTTGCGAGTGTCATCCCCGAAAGTTTTTATCGGGGATCCAGGACCGGATTCCCGCTTCAAGCATGCGGACATGACAAAAAACTTTTGAAGGGTGACCCTATGCTAAGAACTTTTCTTTACAACTTGGCGTTTGCGGCGTTCGGGATCTTTTACGCGCCCGTTTTCCTGATGAAACTCCGCCGGGCCGAGGACCCCCAAGCGCTTTGGCGGGAACGCCGGGGAATCTTTCCGGGGGATTGGGCCGCGAAGTTCTCCGGGAAAAAAACAGTCTGGCTCCATGCCGTGAGCGTGGGGGAAGTCATGGCGATCGAGAAATTTCTCCGGGAATGGCTTGCCGCCTCGTCGGAATACGATATCGTGTTGACGACCGTGACGCCTGCGGGACAAAGGATCGCGAAGCAATTCGCGGGCGAAAGGATCCATGTTTGTTATTTTCCGTTTGATCTAACGCCGGTTGTGAAACGCTTTTTCGATCTGTTCAAACCGGTTTGTTTGTTATTGGTTGAGACCGAGATCTGGCCGAATCTGCTCGTGGAGGCCCAGCGGCGGAAGGTTCCGGTCGGCGTGATCAATGCGCGGCTTTCGGAGCGTTCCTTCAAACAGTACAGGATCTTTCCCTGGCTTTTTAAGCCTCTGTGGGGAAAGCTTGATTTCGTGCTCGCCCAGTCGGAGGAAGACGCGGTTCGTTTCCGCAAGCTGGGTATCGCGGAAGAATCCGTGAGAGAGATGGGGAACATGAAGTTCGATCAGGCGGAAGGGTCTGAGGACGAAGCCCCGGCGATTGTTGACTCAGAGAAAATAAAAGTCGGGGCCAGCCTTCGAGAGGTTTGGGGATATACGCCGGACGATCTTGTGTGGATCGCCGGGAGCACGCATCCAGGGGAAGAAGAGGTTCTCATGAGCGCTTTTAAATCACTGCGCGAAAAATTTCCAAGACTGAAGTTAATCTTTGCGCCGCGGCATATTGAGCGTTCGGAAAGGCTTTTAAAGCAATTGACGCAGTACGGTTTTAGTGTAGTTTTGTCGGGGAAGAAGCAGGAAGGTCCGGGGCCCGACCTGCGGGTCCTGAACCAGTTGGGCGTTCTCAGACATTTGTACAGGATCGCGGACCTTGTGTTCATGGGGGGAAGTCTGATCCCTCACGGAGGTCAGAACCCGATCGAGCCCGCGCGCTTTGGCAAAGCAATTCTCCATGGACCGCATGTTTTTAACTTTCACAAGATTTATCGTCAGCTCGATCATGACGCCGGCGCTCTTGAGGTCTCGGCCCCGGACGAACTGTCGTCCGCGGCGGCGGAACTCCTCGCGAATGAAGACAAGCGTCACGCGATGGGGCAAAGGGCTTTTCAGATCATCAACCGTTTACGGGGCGCCAGCAAACGTCAAGCCGGATGGATCCTGACATTTCTCGCGGGCCGGCGCCCTTCAGAAAGGACCGAGCAACATGGACAGCGTGAAGAATTACTTTCGCCTCCTGGCGGAGGACAAACAAAATGACGCAACAAGCGGCGTTCTTTCAGCGCTCCTCAATCTCGCCGCGTGGGGATACGGCCTCGGGGTCCGGACCGTTCGCTGGCTTTATGAGAACAAGGTGCTGGCGCGCAAACGGCTTCCCTATCCGGTCATCAGCGTCGGGAATCTAACCTGGGGCGGAAGCGGGAAAACTCCGTTCGTGGAGTATTTGGCTCGTAAGATCGGTACGCATCGCCGCGTTCCGCTGGTGCTTACGCGGGGTTACAGCCACGATGAAGTCCTGGAACTTCAGCATCATCTTCCTGCCGCGGTGATCGGCGCCGGTAAAAACCGAGCGAAGGCGGCCGAGCGCGTTAAAAAAGAAAAACGGCACGTCGATATCGCCCTCCTCGACGACGGGCTTCAGCATCAAGCGCTGGAGCGGGATGTGGATATCGTGGTGGTCAACTCCCTCAACCCCTTCGGCAACGGAAAACTGATCCCGCGGGGCATTTTGCGCGAACCCCTCGCCGTTTTAAATCGCGCGGCGATCATTGTGCTCACTCATGTGAATCTTGTAAGTCCCGAAGATCTCAAAGCGCTCAAAGAAAAAATCAGGGTCTTCGCCCCTCAAGCGCAGTTAGTCGAGACCTTCATGGAAGTGTTGTTTCTCTATCGCGCAAAAACCAGGGTTCGAACGCCGCTTGAAAAAATGGCCGGCAAGCGCGTCGCGACCTTTGCGGCGGTGGGGACTCCCAGGTCTTTTCAGCTCGTTTTGCAGCGCTTTCATCTCAAGACCGTCCGGAATTTCGAATTTCTGGACCACCACGAATATCTCCAGGAAGAGCTTTTGAAAATCAAAGAAGTCGCGCAGTCCGCCGGCGCCGAAGAGATCCTCACGACGGAGAAGGATTTTTACCGCTCCCGCGAATTGATTACGAATACGCTGAACCCGCTGGTGCTGGCCGCGCGGCTCCGGGTCGTGTCCGGAGAAGAGATCCTGACGGACCGGCTTTTCCGTCTTCTGGGAGTAAAAAATTAATGGAAGATCTGCTTGACCGGGCGGCTTATTTCGCCGCCCGCGTGCTCATTTTTCTTTTTGAGCGCATTCCGTTCGCCGTGGGACTTCGGATCGGCGATGCTTTGGGGCGCGGGGCGTTCTATGTTTCAAAAAAGCGCCGCGTCGCTTATATCAATCTGAAGGCCGCGCTCGGAGAACAACTGACCCCGGCCGAGCGGTGGAAGGCCGCGCGCGATCATTTTGGTTTTATGGGGCAATCCGCCGTGGAAGTGATGTCTTTTAAGCGGATGAGGCGCAAGCATCACGATCTCAATATCAAGATCCACGGCCTTGAGCGGTACGAAGCCCTCCTTCGTTCGGGACACGGCGGGGTTTTAATCACCGCGCATTTCGGAAACTGGGAACTTCTGCAGGTTTGGTCCGGGCTTCGCGGTACGCCGATCCATGTGCTGACGCGCGAGCAAAAATATCCGAGGATCAACGGATTGATCAACGAGCTTCGCGAAAGCCACGGCTCGGTTTCCGTCAGCCGCGGCGCGGGCATTCGCGGCCTGCTTCGCGCGCTCCGGGAGAAAAAAATGATCGGGGTCCTGGGCGATCAATCCGCCGGCAAGACCGAAGGAATGATTCTGCCGTTCTTTGGCCGGAGAACCACGGTTCCGACCGGGGCTTTTCAGCTGGCGCATCGTACGGACGCGCTGATGATGCCGTTCTTTATCGTGAGGACCGGAGGCCCCAAACACGAGGTCTATTCCGCGGAGGTCCTCAAAGATGACCCTTCCCTGGAGCCGCAGGCGCGCGTCGAGTTCCAGGTCCGGCAATACCTGAAGATCCTCGAAGATTTTATCCGAAAATTCCCCAATCAATGGCTTTGGGAAAACAAGCGCTGGAAATACTGTTGGGACCGGAGGATCGTGATCCTCTCGGACGGCAAGGCCGGGCATTTTAAACAATCCGAAGTAGCGGCCGGAATGCTCGCGGATTTCAAGGAATTCCACGGCCGTCCCGGGCTGAAGTTCGAGACCGAAAGAATTCATGTGGAATATCGTTCGTCTTTCCACAGGACGGTTTTATTTTTTCTGGCATTTTTGATGAGACCCTGGATCCAGGGAAGGCTTCATTGGCTCGCGCCCTTTTTCACTTCCGAGACGCAGAAGGCCGTCGAAGAGGTCCGCGCGGATTACATTATCGCCGCGGGTTCCGGGCTTGCGCCCGTTCAGATGCTGCTCGCGCAGGAAACAGGCGCGAAGAAAATCGTCATGATGAATCCGCCCTTTCCTTATTCCATGACGCATTATGATCTCGCGGTCGTGCCCGCGCACGACGGCGGCCCGGTGCCCAAGCGAACACTGCGATGCGTGATCATGCCGAGCGGCTACCAAACCCGCGATCGTGAGTCGGACGTGAAAGAGCTTCAGAAAAAACTGGGAGAAGGGGTTCGCCCGAAGATCGCCGTTTTTCTTGGCGGCGCCACGCGCGATTATGACCTGACGATTTCGGACATGGAAAAACTTTGTTCCACTTTGAAACGAGTCGCTCCCCTTGCGGGGGATTTTATGATCACGACTTCGCGGCGGACCACCGCGCCTGTGGAGCGTTTCCTTAAAAACAACCTCGCGCGGCAACCGGCTTGCCGGCTGCTTGTGATCGCCCATGAGGACAATCCGCCTTACGCGGCCG
>JAHFHJ010000026.1:10499-13764 GCA_023246985.1 Candidatus Omnitrophota bacterium
ATATCAGGCGCAAAAATGCCGTTTCGCCTTTCTCCGGCGGAATGAAAGTCATGCAGCTTTTGCCGGCGCTGGAGCTCGGCGGCACCGAACGCGGGGTCGTGGATCTCGCGCGGGCCATGAAAAAAGAAGGCCACGCGACCGTAGTCGTCTCTTCCGGAGGATCGCTTGTGGCCGAGCTCCAGAAGATGGGGATCCCGCATTACGGGCTCCCGGTGCATCAGAAGTCGCTCGTGGGACTTTTCCTCGTGGAAGAACTCGTCAAGATCATCCAGCGTGAACGGGTGGATATTATTCACGCCCGCAGCCGCGTCCCGGCCTGGCTCGGATGGCTTGCGGCGCGAAAAGCGGGGATTCCTTTTGTGACGACCTGCCACGGGTATTATGCGGTCCATCCGATGAGCTTTGTGATGGGTTGGGGCAAGCGCGTGATCGTGGCATCGCACGCGATCGGCCGGCGCATGATCGATGAATTCCACGTGCCGCCCGACAGGATCCGCTTGATTCCGCGAGGCGTCGATCTCGCGCAATTCACTTTTTCTTTCGCGAAATTCGAGAAACATCAAGGGCCGATGCGAATCCTCCATATCGGACGTTTCTCGCGGGCCAAGGGGCAGGTAGAATTCCTCCAGGCGATTCATCTTCTGCGCAGCCGGTTCCCGCGTTTTGAGGTTTGGATCGTCGGTTCCGAAGGGCGCGGCCGGCACCGTTACACTGATCTGATGAAAAAAACAATACATCAGTTCGGGCTCGAGACCTGCGTAAAGATCCTTCCGCCGACGCGCGATGTGGCCGGACTTTTGGCGCAGGCGGATCTCCTGGTGCTTTCCTCGCTGATCCCCGAACCTTTTGGCCGCGTGATTATTGAAGCCGGAGCCGTGGGAACGCCCGTCGCTGCGACCTGGTTGGGAGGCGTGCGGGATATTATTGAAGATCGAAAGAACGGGCTTCTTTTCCCGCCCTTCAACATTCCGGCGATGGCGGACGCGATGTATGAGCTCCTGATGGATCGCGAAAAAGCCAAGGAGTTTGCGGTGAATCTTCGGAAAAAAGTGGAAGAGCAATTTAACCTGGAACAAATGGTGCGCAAAACGCTCGAGGTCTACCACGAGGTCCGTAAGCGGCGGAAGATCCTGGTGATCAAGCTCGGGGCCATGGGGGATCTGATCCTGGTCGTGCCGAGTCTCCGGATGCTGAAAGCGCGCTTTCCGAACGCGTCGATCACGCTTCTGGCGGATCGCAAGCTTGCGCCGATCCTCGCGACATGTCCCTATCTGGACGACATGATCCTGGTGGACCGAAAAAAATTCTCGAATCTTTTTTATCTTTTGAAGACCGCGCGCCGCGTCCGCCGCGAAGGTTTTGACGTGTCCGTGGATCTTCAAAATAACAAGTGGACGCATCTTCTGGCGTATCTGGGAGGCGGGGTCCGGCGCTTCGGCTTCGCGCGCGGAAAATGGGGATTTTTGCTGAATCGTCCGGATAAGACTTTCGAGATCGCGGATTCGCCTCTCCGTCATCAATTCCGCGTGCTCTCCAAAGTCGGCGTCATTGATTTCGACGATACGCTGGAGCTTTGGCCGAAACTCGAGATGCTTGAAAAGGCAAAGCGGGCGATCGAGATGCTTATGCCCCGGGAGTCCACAAAGATCATCGGCTTCGTGATGGGATCAAGCCCCAGCTGGCCGAGCAAGCGTTGGCCCGCGGATCATTTTATGGATCTCGCGAAACGGCTGTTTGAGAAATATGACGCGCGGATCGTGCTGATCGGGGCCTCGGACGAGGCGGATCTCGGACGGCCTTTTTATTCCTTCAGCGCCGGAAAAGTTCTCGATCTTATCGGCAAGACCGCGCTGGAGGAATTGCCGGCTTTTTTCAAGCAGTTTCATTTGGTCGTGACGGGAGATACGGCCCCGCTTCACATGGCGGCCGCCATGAAGGTCCCGACCGTGGTCTTGTTCGGCCCGACGGACGCGAAGCGGCATCTTCCGCCCGGGAAGAAGATCGACGTGCTTTCGCATCACTTGCCTTGTCAGCCTTGCTATGATCGCGTTTGTAAAGCCAAGGAAAAGATGGCGTGTCTCATCCATATTTCCGCGGAAGAGGTGTTTGAGCATTGTCAGAGAATGTTAGCGTCATGAAGATCCTCGCGGTGATGAAGAATTGGCTGGGGGATCTCCTTTTCCAAATGCCCGCGCTGGATCTCATCAAAAAAAAATATCCGGAAGCTTCGATCACCTGCGTCGCGCCGGAGCGCTGCCGCGAGATCTTGGAGGCGCATCCCGCGGTCTCCGGCTTCATTCCCTTTGACGAGAAAACCGCGCATCGCCCGATTTTCAAAAGGATCCGGTTCGCTTTTCAGCTCAGGGAACAAGGGCCGTGGGAGCAGGGTTATCTTTTCCATCGCTCCAAAACCCGGGCGTTGCTTTTGCTGTTGGCGGGGGTTAAAGAACGAATCGGGTTCGGAAAAGGGCGGGCCTTCTTTTTGACGCGGGCGGTCCCGGAACCGTCTCAACCCATGCACCAGCTGGACTATTTTCTTGAGATGATGCGGCGCGCGGGGTTCCGGGTTCCGCAAGATCCGCGCTATCAATTCTACTGCAAAAAAGAAGACCGGGATTCGGCTCTACGGCTTCTGACCGAAGCAGGCCTTGAAAAGAAAGATTCCTTCGTTTGTTTTCATTTGGGCGCGAATTGGGAGCCGAAGCGCTGGCCCCCGGAACACTTCGCCGCGCTTGCCGAAAAGATTCATGAGGCGCGAGGCCTTCCGGTCGTGGTCACGGGTTCGTGGCAGGATCAGCCCCTTTTTGACGCCTTCTTCCAAAAGATCCAAAAGGCCCGCGTGATCTCTTTCGTGGGAAAAACCCGCCTCGGAGTTTCTGCGGCAATCTATGAACGGGCCGCGTGTCTTGTGACCGGGGATTCCGGTCCGATGCACATCGCCTCAGGCGCGGGCGCCCGGGTCGTCGCGCTTTTCGGCCCCACGAATCCCCGACTCACCGGCCCGCGGGGAACGGGCGACAAGATCATTCTGCAATATGTTCCGGAAGGATACGAGGTCCCATTTTTCGGCAAAGAACTTCCCCAAGACGGCTGGCTTTCAAAGATATCTCCCGATGAAGTTTTTGACGCGGTCGAAAGGATGCTCCGAAAATGACGCGGTTTATTCCATTCAAAAGTTACGAAGCCCTGCGCGATAAAATCCGCGAGGCTATTCGAAGAAATTCTACCAGCGCAAGTGCTCAGCCGTATTCGAACATGCATACGA
>JAHFHJ010000027.1:0-10087 GCA_023246985.1 Candidatus Omnitrophota bacterium
TTACACCTAATACCGTTCTCCATTTGATTCTATCCCGACTTTAATTTTCTCTTCACGAACGGTAGTCGGGATTGCCCCAATTTCAACTTCGTTAAAATTGATAGGTATTGGGACTAAGGGTTAACGGTATTGTACCGCATACTCATAAATTCGAATGTCATGCGGTACTAATTATCAATGAAATCCTCGAACTTGCATCTCCACCTACTAACAGAACGATACCCCAACTAGCAAAGCTTGTCAAGCTTAGTATGCTTTAATCCACTATCCCTAGAGCAACCCCACTACCCCTAGAAACACCTCCCTATTGGGAAAACAAGGCCCAAAGATGAAAACCTGCGCCGGGAAGATTTCTTTGCCTTCCATATATACGGCTTCTCTACTGTTGCCTTGAGCCAAAATCTTCTCGATTTTACACTCTGATCTTAGAGTCGATCGTCCCCGGAAAAAGGGAGCCTAAGAAAAGGTCCGTTCATGACAAACTCTTATGGAAAATTGAGGCCCTTGCTTTTTCGGACGGGTCGCGCTTAGGGAATGAGCGCGTGAGGCATGATGGGTTTTATTTCTTGAATCGATACTTGATCAGGGTCCAGGCGGCTTCGATAAAATCCCTGCCCCCAATTTTTTTTCCCTCCCTGACCGTCCGCCCCCGATAACAGATCGGCAATTCCACGATGCGGACTCCTTTCCGGGCCAAAAGCGCGATGGCTTCCGGATCGAATTCAAATCGCTCGGATCGCAATCTCAATGCTTTCAGGAGGTCGGCTCTAAAAACTTTGTAACCGCCTTCCATATCCGTGAGGCTTAGTCCATACAAAAGATTGGTGAGCCGGGTGAGCGTTTTATTCGCAAGCCAACTCAACAACGTCATGTTTTGAGGATGCCTGGCTTTTAAAAACCGGCTGCCGCAAACGACATCTGCTTCTCCTTGGAGCAGCGGCTCTAATAATTTCGGGATGTCATTGGGATCATATTCCATATCCCCATCCTGGATGAGAATGAAATCACCCTGAGAGCACTGAATTCCCTTTCGAATGGAAACGGACTTTCCGCGATGGATGTCATTTCTGAACAACCGGACTTCTTTTCCTTCACGAAGGCTTTGTGCCTGGATCCCCGCGGCTTTTTCATAAGTTTTATCGATCGAGGCGTCATCAATAATAATAAGCTCATACTCAAGGGGGTATTGGGCCGATTGGACATAGCGGAGGATCTCGGTAATGGTATTATCCTCATTAAAAATTGGAATAATGATGGACAGTTTCATTGGGTTGGGATTATACACCGGAGAAAGCGGAAGCGGAACGGCGAAGATAGCTTAGGCGACGAAGAGGATTGGTCGATAACTTTAGGAAATGGAGAATACATGAAACGGATTTCATGGCGTTGGCGATGGGGACTGTTGGCGGGGCTTGCGCTTCTCGTCTATCTTCCGGCCCTTCGCGGGGGCTTCATCTGGGACGATGATGCCTACGTCACAAGCAATCTGGCTTTAAGAACATGGCGGGGGTTGTGGGAGATCTGGTTCCATCCCGCGCGCCTGGTCCAATATTATCCCATGACCTTCACCAGCCTCTGGATCAATTATCACCTCGGAGGGCTTGATCCTCTCGGTTACCATGCGGTGAATGTGCTTCTCCATGCCATGAACAGCCTTCTTGTATGGCGTCTTCTCGAACGCCTCGAAGTTCCGGGAGCGCGGTTCGTCTGTCTCCTTTTTCTGCTCCACCCCGTGAATGTCGAGTCCGTCGCTTGGATCACGGAGCGGAAAAACGTTCTTTCCGGATTTTTTTACCTCGCCTCATTTCTTTCCTACCTCCGCTTCAGAGAAGAAAAAACAGCGCGGGGGCGGTGGTATTTCATCTCCCTAACTCTTTTTTTGGGGGCGCTCCTCAGCAAGACCGTGACCGCCACTTTGCCGGTCGCATTATTGCTCGTCCTATGGTGGAAAGAGGGACGGCTCTCCCGGAAGGAGTTCCTTCGCTTGATCCCGTTTTTCGGGATTGCGGCGGCTTTGAGCGCCATTACGGTGGCTTTTGAGCGCGGCCACATGGTCTCGCTTGCGACGAACGAATGGAATTTCTCGCCCGCGGACCGGCTCCTGATCGCGGGCCGCGCCCTTTGGTTCTATCTTGGGAAACTTCTCTGGCCCCACCCTTCAACCTTGATGTTCATTTATCCTCGCTGGAATATCGACCCGTCCGTTTTCTGGCAATGGGGTTTCCCTTCATCCTTTGTTCTGCTGCTGGTGGTTCTGGGGATGTTTCGGAACCGATGGGGACGCGGACCTTTGACATGTTTTGCGCTGTTCTTTGTGACGCTCCTCCCCGCGATCGGTTTTAGAGATTTTTTTCCCATGCGCTTTTCTTTTGTGGCGGATCACTTTCAGTACCTTGCGACCCTCGCGCCTCTGGCGTGCGCGGCCGCGGCGGCCCGGGCCGCTTTTAAAAAACATCCGCGCGCGGGAATAGCGCTCGGCATCGCGCTTCTGGTCCTTTTCGGCGCTTTTAGCTGGAAACAATGCGGATCCTACAAAGACCTGGAAACCTTATGGCGGGATACTCTTGCGAAGAATCCGGACGCCTGGATGGCGCAAAACAACATGGGCGTGGAGTTGTTACGCCTCGAAAAAAATGCGGAGGCGATGAAATATTTTGTGGAGGCCATCCGCCTCAAACCCGATTTTTCCGATCCCTACAATAACATCGGAGGACTGCTGTCGGTCCAGGGACAACACAAAGATGCTGCGTCTTTTTATGAGAAGGCGATCCGCTTCCAGCCGAATTCCCCGGATGTTTTGGTGAATTACGGCACGACGCTTCTTGACCTTGGGAAAACCGACGAGGCCATCCGTGCTTATCTGAAAGCTATCGAAATAAACCCCACTCATGCGGACGCCCATTACAATCTCGGAAATGCTCTGTTAATTAAAGGAGAAACGGAGAACGCCATTCGCCGGTACCGGGAAGCTTTGGCGCTCAATCCGGAATACGCGGATGCCTGTGTCAACCTTGCTTTTGCCCTGACCAAGCTCGGCCCCTCCGATGAACCCTTCTCTCTTTATGCAAAGGCCCTCAAGCTTAACCCGAAACACGCGATGGGTCATAACAATCTTGCCAATCTCCTGGGAAGACTGAAACGGCCAGGCGAGGCGGATCGTCATTACCGAGAAGCGATCCGTCTCGAGCCGAATATCGTTCTTTTCCGCCTCAATTACGCTTCTTTCCTCGAAGGAAATGGAAGAACCAATGAAGCTTTGGAGCAATACAATGAGGTCGTGCGCATCGATCCCAAGAACCGCGAAGCCCAAAGAAACTTGCGCCGTATCGCCTTCCAGCCGTTCTAATACCGTTCTCCATTTGATTCTATCCCGACTTTGATTTTCTTTTCATGAACGGCAGTCGGGATTGCCCCATCCCGCCTCCGGGCGGGATGATAGGTATTGGGACTAAGGCTGCTTTTTTAATACTTCGATGACAAAAAGAAGCGGCGTATGGTCGCGTTCGACGATGTAAAGGATCTTGCCGGGGAAGAGCCTGTGCCGTTCGAAGCGGGTGGTGGCCAAGAAAATATCCGGATCGGTCTGGACCATTTCGATCCGGTCCTTCGCGCCCGGTATTTGATCCAGATAATAACCCGTCTGGAATTCCTTCGCGGCATTCAAAACCCGTATCTTCCGGTGAAGTTCCGGCTGATAATGCTTGATCACCCAGAGGATGCCTTCCCGGTAAGAATTTCCCCAATAATCCGTTTCGTACTTTTCAGCCGCTTTTTTCAAACCTCCGGCAAGAATGCGATTGAAATAAACCGTCTGATAGGGATGCAGGGTTATCATGTCAAAGGCCGTGATACATAAAGACGCGCCAACCGCAAGGATGATCAGCGCCTTCCCCCACCGTTTCAGAGAGGAATGAAGCAATGCCGCGAAAGAGATCCCGCCTAAAATGGCCAGCTGCGGAATGATGAAAAGAAATTGCCGTCCTCCGTCATACCTCGGGCTATTGAATAGGATCGCCGCACCCACGGGAAAAATGCATGTGAAGACAAGGTAGCCGATTTTGACCGTTTGGGTCTTGAGTTCCGGGCGGCGGATGATATAAACGACCGCCGACAAGATTCCGGTCAAAAGCACTATAAAAAAGAATTCCGGCGACATGAGCAGCATGGACTTGATCACGAAATCCTTAGGAACCGCAGAAACCAATTGATAACGTCCATTGAAAAAAACGGGCATGTTGTCATTGAGGCCCCATCTCGAACCCTTGACCATGGCTTTGAAAGGATTCGAAAGGGGGTCAAGTTGCGCCCACGGCCACCCCGCAAGCATGACAGGCCACGCGATCGCAAGGATCCAGCCAATGTTGCGGACAAGATCACGCAGAGTCCGCCATCGATCGTTTTTAAAAAATGATCGGGTCTGGATCCCCTGGTTTGCAAACCACAAGAACCACAAAACCGCCAGATACGGCAACAGGACTAAAATACCAACGTTGCGCAGGGCCGCTGTCAGCCCGAGAGAAATGCCCAACATGATGAGGCTCTTCGCCGGAAGTTTAGGGAGTTGGTCATAAGTAGAAATCAGATAATAAAGCGTCGTTAGGATCAAGGCGCTGAAAGGAGTGTCCACGGGATTGTTGAACATGTGACCGTAAAAAACGGGGTGAAGCGTCAGGAAAAGAGCCGAAAAAAAGCCCGCGAGATCCCCGGCCATGTGCCGCGCGATCTTGTAGCTCATAAAAATAGTCCAGAGACCGAACAGGGCGCCTACCAGATGCCGGGTTTCGTAGACCCCGAAGGGAGAAAGGCGGCTCACTCCCTGCGCAAGGGTGTCAAAAAAACCGCCATAGAATATCAGGAACTCATGTTGGGTGGCGGCGGTGTCTTTAAAGAAGGACTGGTACCACCGGATAATGAGTTCCCCGTAGGTCCGGTGGTATTCTTCATCCCAGGTGAGTCCGTAATCCCGGAAGGTTTTGAGAATCAGCGATAAAACAGCGCCGAAGAAGATTGCGATTAGAAGTGTCTTTTTTTTATTCATAGGAGTGACGGAAACGCCTTAGGATTTTGACCCTTCGCCTTCATCTTATACCCAACGAAATTGAATTTGCGGAAGTCGGAGGCGAATCTGTAGAGGGAACGCGGCCCCAAAAAGTTCGCAATCCTAATTTCATTGGGTAGAGACATCGGAGCTCCCATCGGGGTGCGCGGACCTGGAAAACCTCATGCTCCCTCAGGAATTGAACCGGGCAACGATCTGGAATTCGCGGCTCGCCTCATTTGTTTTCCCCTGTCCAAGAAGAACAACCGCCAAGGCGTTATGGGCCTCCGCGTAATCCGGATTGAACCGTATCGCCGCCTCGAAATATCTCTGCGCCTCCTCCAATCGTTGCGCCGCCAAAGCATCGTTGCCCCTATTGAGTAATTCCGCGCAAAGCCTTTTCTTCCCGCCCTCTGCAAACACGGATTGCAGCATATTCTCAACGGGCGCGCGGTCATCCGTTAAGATCATCCCTTTGGACCTCTGTATTTCCCCGGGACCCGAAGCATCTTTAAACAAAACCCCTTCTGGAGATGTTGCCATAAAATCCTCTATCGTTAAGGGTCGCAACGAGGCGATCAGCAGGCAAGTGGCTCGCGAACCGGCAGTGATCGGCCTTTCGGCGGACAATGCATAAACGTAGGGAAAAGTTTTCTTGAGGGTAGCCATCGCGGAAACAAAAAATCTTCCCGAAGGCACAAAGTCGACAAGATTAAGGATGTAGATTCCTTGCGCGGAAAGAAGCCGCCGCAGCTTTTCATTAAATTCAAAAGTCGTCAGTTGATACGGCACTGAAAAGACATTGAAGGTATCTCCATAGATCACTTCAAATACCGGCGTCTTTTCTCCTCGTTGCTTTCTCATAAGCAAATCATCAACATAGTTACGCGCGTCGAGAGAATAAACGTGAAGAGGGTTTTCTTTTGGCAGCGCCAGATAGCGAATGGCCGTATCCGTCACCGCGGGATCGATTTCCACCACATCAACGCGTCCCTTCGGATAAGTTTTTTTCAAATACCGGGGCAGAACAAATCCTCCGCCACCCAGGCAAAGGAAGGACGGCGTCTTTTTATTTTGCAAGAACCGATCCGTCAAAGCCGCGTAGAGCCGGATATAAGCGTACTGCTGCCGATGGATGTCGGAGGGATCTTTCATAAAAACTTCGCTGTGAACCAGCGTATCGATCACCAGCGAACGCTTGGCGGGAAAGCCTTTGAGCGACTCGACCTTGATATATCCATACGGGCTGTCTTTTTGATAGATCACATCCGTCAAGCGGTTCGCCGCCGGCACGAGAACATCTGCCACGCTGACCCCGATGCCGAGTGAGGAGAAAAGACCTAACAAAAAAAGAAGGAAAAAAAACGAGAGCGCGGTATTTTTTCCGGAAAAGGCTCGGATCGCGGACATTCCGAAGAAAATAGCCATCACGGCAAGAATCCCCGCCACGCTCCCGATCACGGCTACGGTCCCCATCAGGGCAATAAGAAAATAACCGGTCACGAAAGTTCCCAGGATGCTCCCGGCCGCAGAGCAGGCGTAGAGATCGCCAAGCGTCCTCCCCGCGTTATGCCCCCGGCCCAAGGCGTCCTTTGCCACGATCGGACTGATCATTCCCAAAAAAAGGGCGGGCGAAAAGAAGACCAGGGTCACGTGAACGGCAATCCTGAGTCCCCAGGAAAAAGTCAAAAAAAGCAGTCCGTCAGCCAGGAAATGGTTCAAAACAGGAGATGCCGCGCAACCGAGGGCCGCCAAAAAAAACAGGACAAAAAGGGATCGCTTCGGGGCAAAAAGATCCGCGACCCATCCGCCAAGAAAGCCCCCCGACGAGATCCCGGCAAGGATCACTGCGATCACGGAGGTCCAGGTATAAAGGGAAACTCCGAGATGACGCGCAATAAGACGACTCGCCGCGATCTCAAGCACCATAACACAAAAACCGGCGATAAAAACGGTCGCACAGGGAAGGAAAAGGCTGGGGATCTTCTTTTCAGGAGGCGGGTTCGAGTTCATGGAAGTATGGTATTCGCTTTCATGGCTAAGATAACGGCCGCATCAAATAAATCATTAGTCCCAATCCTTATCATCCCGTCAATAGGGCGGGATGGGGCAACCCCAACTACCCTTGATGTAAAAAAATTCAAAGTTGGGGGTAGTCCCAATCCTTATCATCCCGCCAATAGGGCGGGATGGGGCAATCCTTGTCAACCCTTTTAAAAATCAAGTTTCAGACAAGGATAGCGGACGCCGTCCGGAAACTCCTGTGGAAAAAACCGAAAATTTAAAACACGACTCCATGAAAAATCCGGAAACCCGGGAAGGACCTGCGAAGTACCGTTCTCGAGCGTTACTTCTTCGCGGGTTCGGGAGCGGGCGTGAGCAACTGCAGGTTATCGAAAAGACCCTTGAATGTGGTTTCAGAGATCTGGAACGGCTGGGAACCGTCCCGCTTCTGCGCCAGATAGTTTTTACCGCCTTCGATCGGCATCCCTTCGGCATCCAAAAAGAAGGTTTCGGAAACCCCTTCTTTTTTGATTTCGATCCAATTCCGCAGTTTTGATTTCGGATCGATCTTCGCGTTGGGATCGAAAGCGAGCTTAGCGACGGTTAGATTTTTAAGCCTGTTCAAATACTGCTTCACGGCATCCCGCGCGTCGGTTTTGGGGGAGACGCTCACTTCAAAGCCGGAGGTATGCACCGAGAATCTTTCGATCTTTTCGGGATCAATGGCTAAGGGGTTCGCGCCAAAAAAGTAACTGTCATCGATATCCACGCCGCTGAAATAGTATTTCGGGAACAAAAAGATGGCGGGCTCGTTCGAAACTCGGATGAAGATCCCCTGCGTGGCGGGATCCTCGGCACCCGCCGTAATAAGGATCTCTTGCCCGTTGTCCTGATGAAGCTTCATCTGCCATTTCGGGGCCGCAAATCCGTAATCTTTGGCTTTGGGATCCAGGATCTTCGAGGCGGGACGGGACGGATAGGATTCGAGATATTGCTTGATTTTCCCTGCATCAATCGCGAACGGAAGCCCATCGCGCACAAACCGCCATTTCTTTTTCGCGGGATCATTCGGGTCAGTCTCGCGCAGTACCTGGGTCGTGACCGTTTCCTGGCCGCTTGCGAACCGTTTCGTCGTGAACGCGTCGATTTGATCGATCTGGGCGGTAAGAAGACGCCGTTCGCCCCAATAATCGCTTTGCGGAGAGGCCTTTTCCGCATCTTCGTAAATACCGATCTGTCCGAAGAGGTCCGTTTCGGTATAGAAAACCTGGTCGGAACCGCCCTTTCTCACAAAAACAGACGCTTGCTGCGGTCGCTTGGGCCCCAGGAGCAGTTCGAAGACGGGTTTCTTCGAAGCGTCAAGCATGCGAATGTGATAGGCCGTATCGTCCGCAAGTCCGAAGTCCGCAAGGAGCGCCTTGTCTTTGGCGCGCAGCTCTCCCTTCGCTTCCGCGATCGCTTTGAAAAGGTCCTGGATCTTTTTTTCATCTGCCCGGGCTTTGAAAAATGTCGGGAGGATCCAGGCCCCGGCCTCATTTTTTGCAAGTTCGACGGCTTTAAGGTCCTTCCCTTTTCCGATAGATATCTGGGAGACTTTGGCGCTGTCAAAAGAAAGGTTCAGGGGGATGTATTCTTCGGTGGTCAACTCGGCGGGCTTTTGCTGTTTTTTCAAAACGACGGCAACGCCCAGCAAAACAAGAAGAACCCCGAAGATTACAAGGTGCTTTAATTTCACGCCGTGTCTTCCTTATCGTTATTCGACGAGTGCCAGCATTTTCAGATAGGCTTGTTTTGAACGCCGTCTCAAAACCCCTTTGACGGTTCCCACAAAAGCAATAAGGATCGGAATTAAAAGAGTCGCCAAAAAGCGCCACACCACTTTCGCCGTGGAAGAAATCCGGTCAAGGGACCGTTCGATGGGCTGCTTCGAGCGGATTCGGACGAGTTCATCGCCGAGCGTAAGAGCGTCCACGCAATTCAAAAAGAACGTCAGGTGCCCGCTGTTGCGAAGTAAATGCTTCTGGAAAAAGGACGCCGCGCCCACCAGGATCAATTTCCCCGAACGCGCTTCGAGAGGTTGCGCCGCCGGAGTCTCCATCGCTTTTGCTTCCGGTCCGGCGGCAGGCGTTGTCTGCGGCCAGGCGGGAGCGGGCTTCCCCGCGTAAAGATCCTGGAAAAGGCCCTGCGCCATGACTGCCAAAGGGAAAGGCCCCCGGGGACTTTCCGGCTTCGGATTCAGGTCGCCGGGCACAAGATTATCCGCTTTGAACGGGACCGTCCAGGATTCCCGGCTTGAAGTCAGCAGGGTTTCCACGCGCAACCCCTGAGATTTGATCTTCGCGTCATTTAATTTCACGCGCGTTCCCCAAAGATAGAAGATCGGCGAGAGACGCGACGTGATCGAAACATCCGGATTCATGCCGGATTGGTTGATCAGGATCTGAATCGGAACTTTAACAGGCACGGAAAGTTCATACGGGCCAAGCCGCGCGGCTCCGCTAACGTTCACCACATCGTTCTGCGTGTCGACCAGGATCTGATCGTCCACTTCGAAGCCCCACCCCGCGATCAAAGCGTTGATCTGGGGTTTTTTCTCTTCGGTCCCGACCGTCAGTTCCTTGGTGGAGACCGTATACTTGTATTCGTAGTCCTGAACCGCAAGGAAGAGCGAACCCCCGCCCGCCACGAACCGGTCGATCTCATAACGTTGCCGTTCCTCAAGCTGGTTGGGCTCAACCACGATCAAGGTCTTCGTGCCCTCCGGAATGGGTTCTTTTTCCGTCAGTTTGACCCGGGAAGTCTTGTACCCCGCATACCCCAGCGCCATCGGTAAAAGCTCGTAATTGTCTTCCTTATAGCCCTCCGGGATCTGGCCGCCCATTTTTTCCACAAGAGGCCTAAGTTCCGGCTCCATTTCTTTTTCCTTGAAGGGCGCCACGAGCGTCACCTTCGGAGGTTCCGGCAGCATCATGCGGTAGATCCTTGAGATCAAAAGATACTCGAGTTCGGCGATGTTGTCCGGAATCACGCGGCCGATGATCTCCT
>JAHFHJ010000027.1:10187-13751 GCA_023246985.1 Candidatus Omnitrophota bacterium
TTGAAGGGCGCCACGAGCGTCACCTTCGGAGGTTCCGGCAGCATCATGCGGTAGATCCTTGAGATCAAAAGATACTCGAGTTCGGCGATGTTGTCCGGAATCACGCGGCCGATGATCTCCTCGGGTTTTTCCTTATACGCTAAACTGATCGCCGAGAAGATCAAATTCAACCCGACTTCATCCGCCTGGATGGACTGGACCTGGAAGGGTTTGATCCCTTTCTCCGAAAGCTGCTGTTCCAGAGAATCCTCGCTCTTCTTGTCCGCGGCCGTTACGTTCGCGGCCTCCATGTGGAAGATCTTATATTGGAATTTTCCTTTCGCGGCCACGCGAAATTCATCCAATTTATCCACGATCTCTTGTTCGAGGGTTTTCAGTCCGGTCGGCATTTTTTCGGAGGGAGAAATATAGAGCTTCGCGGTCACGGGGGCCTTCAGTCCCTGCAGAAGTTTCTCCGTCCAGGGCGAGATCGTGTAGATCTGTCCTTGGGTCAGGTCAAAACGCCCCAGGGGGATCTCCGCGAGCAGCCAGTTCACCGTCAGAAAGATCCCGGCACAAACAAGCGCCGCGGTCGTAAAGATCGTTTTCACTTTGGGCCGCATGCGTCCTTCCAGCCAGAACCCGTTGAGCACGAGAAAAATGCCCGTCCCCGTCAAAAAATAAACGGCGTCGCGATTATCCACCACGCCCTTCGCGAAGGAGTCAAAATGCCGCGTCACCCCCAGAAAATTCCGGAGGAATGTCCCCAGGCCCGGGATCCAGCCGTCCGCGGAAGTGGCGAAAAATCCCGTTCCGATGACGTAGAGACTGAAACAGACCATCATGGATAAAATGAAGGCGATGATCTGGTCCCGGACAAGTCCCGAAATGAAGATGCCGACGGCCAGAAAAAAAGCGCCGAGAAGAATGGAGCCGGCGTACGCGCTTATCATGGCCCCCGCGTCCGGTCTTCCGAGAGAGCACAGCATGACCGGGATCATGCTGGTCGCGGCCAACGCGACGAGATAGAAGGTCAGGCTTGCGAAAAATTTCCCCAAAACAAGTTCGTGGGTCCGCATGGGAAATGTCAGAAGAAGTTCCAGCGTATTTCCCTTTTTTTCCTCGGCCCAAAGCCGCATGGTCACCGCCGGCAAAAAAACCGCCAGGATCAAGGGAAGTATGCCGAAGAACGGGCGCATATCCGCCCGACCCACGATGAAGAACTGGGTCATAAAAAGGCCGTTGGCCAAAAGGACAAAAACGATGATGAAAATATAAGCGATCGCGGAATTGAAATACGTTTTATTCTCCCGCTTAAAGATCGTGAAGAGATCCCCGAAGTTGATCATAACGCCGGCCTCTTGGCTCCTTTTTTCGATTTGGCCCTCAAAAGGGAAATGAAGACGTCTTCGAGCGTCGCCGCCTGGGAGTCTCCCCGCTTCCGGACTTGTTCCGTTAATTCCGCCTGCGTTCCCTGGGCTTCGATCTTTCCTTCATTGATGATCACGATCCGATCCGCCATGGCCTCTACTTCCTGCAGGATATGCGTGGAGAAAATGATGGTTTTTTTTCGGGCCAATCCCTTGATCAATTCGCGGATATCCATGATCTGGAGCGGGTCCAGTCCCGAAGTGGGCTCGTCCAGGATCAGGACTTTCGGATCGTGGATGAGCGCCTGGGCAAGCCCGACGCGCTGCCGGTAACCTTTGGAAAGCTCGGAGACCGTGTGTTTCCAGACCTCTTTGATCCCGCAGGCTTCTTTAACCCATCCGATTCGGGTCTCAAGCGTTTTCCCTTTCATCTTTCGCGCCTCGCCGACGAAATGAATATATTCCTCGACTTGCATGTCCAAATAAAGCGGCGCCGTTTCCGGCAAATAACCGATCCGTTTCCGGACCTCGATGGGATCTTTCAGAATATCGAAATGGTCGATTTGGGCGGTGCCGGAGGTGGGATAAAGAAAGGTCGTCAGGATCCTCATCACGGTGGTCTTGCCCGCGCCGTTAGGACCCAGGAGGCCCAGGATCTCTCCTTCTTTCATTTGAAAGGAAACGCGGTCTAAGGCCACAAAACTACCGTAATTCATTGTAAGGTTCTGAACATCAATCATGGGCGCTCTGTCAAAAAATAAAGTTTAAACCGGGTTTCTTAAACGCTTATGAAAACTTCGATGGCTGTGACCTTCTTTGATAGGTTTTATTTTATACCGTGTTTTACCGTTTTTCCAACAAAAAATTTATCGCACCGTGCAAAAGGAGAACGGTACTAATGGGATTCTAAAATCCGGCTGTCTTGTAAGGCGTCCACCGTGGTCGGAGGATCCATCAGCGGTTTGTATTTTTTAGGGAGCGGCACCGGAAAAGTCACCACCTCATAAACCCCCGCCCCGATACGCTGCAACATCCGGGTTGTCCCCTGGAATACGCCGCCCAAATACGCCGTAAGCGGGTCATGGTCTTTCATCAGTTTCGCGGTCTGCACGGCATACTCCCCGGGAGAAGCGACCACATTGACGATCCCGCGGCCTAACTTGGTTGCGGGGTTGTCTTCCGCGTAAAGACCGTGCGCTAACGCAGAAAATCCGATTAAAAAGAAAAACAGGGTCTTCGTTGGCATGCTCATAAAAAGCTCTCCATAAACATTTTGTTATTCTACGGCGTTTTCGCCCAACCCTTTAGTACCGCTCTCTTATGCCGCGGAGGAAATAACGACATAACTGGCCATGAGGTTCTGAAGAACAGCGCCGAGCTCGGCTTGATAACGCCCCGATTTGTCGTACCGGAACCCGTTCTTGACTGCCAGATCTTCGGGCCGCGCAATCAGAAGCGCCAGGAAAAGCCCCTCTCCGCCTTCGATGGAAAAGTATTCCGTCACCCCGCGCGCCAAGCGTGAACTCCGGCGGCCCAACCGGTCGCTGAACTGGCCGGCCGTATCCTTTTCCTTATCTGAAAAACCGATCACCCGGACCTTGGTATCCCTCGCGATTCCGGGAATGTCCCAAGAGACCCGCACTTTAAGCGCCCCCAGGTCCGCAAGGAACTGACTCTCACGGCCCTCAAGCATATCCGGCACCACAAACCGTAGCTTCTCCTTATTGATCGCCGCAAATCCCATGAACTGCCGCAGTGCAGCGCCGGACATCGCCTCGATCTGTTTCTTTTCGATCACAACCACCGCCGGCTCAGTGATCTTCAGCCCGGGAGTCACCCGACTTCTGCTGCTCGAAACTGAAATCCCTGCAGAAATTTCGTGAACTATCTTTGGGGTCCGCATTTCGGAGCGGGCTGGGTGATCCGGCCGTACAGGATCTAATTTCTTGATCACTTCCTCACCATATTCTTGAAAGGCATGGGCCAATATTGAGTTTCGATAAGATTTACTAAGCGGTTTTTGAATCCCGGCTGATAACGCCTTAAGATTGAGCAGGCGATTTATATCAAATTGTTTCTTCAGCATGGAAAGACGTTTGGGAGATGCTGCGCCTGGAATCCAAATCCTTTTCATCTCAGCACTGATTACGTCTCTTTCCCGAATAGCTCGTTCATACGCGCCGGCATTAAATTGAAAAATTTTCTGTTTCTCGGC
>JAHFHJ010000109.1 GCA_023246985.1 Candidatus Omnitrophota bacterium
ATGGGTTTTCCCTTGAACGGCGAAACGATCCCGAGCGTTTTTTGCAGCTCATGGACCTTTTGCAAAAGGTCCATGCCGGCGGCCTGGCTCATGATGCCGTATTTCTGGTTTCCCATGGCCTCAAGATTGAGTTTGATCGAAGGCGCGAAAAGAAGCGAACAAATAAGCCCGTGAGGGACCTCGTAGAGCACGCCCAGCGGATGCGCGAGGCCGTGAATCACGCCCAGCCGCGAATGAGAGAACGCGAGCCCCGAGAAAAAACTTCCGAGCATGAGCGCGCCAAGATCTTCGTCGCGGCCGGCGTTTAAAGCGGGTACCAGATGGCGGCTGATCAATTGAATGGCCTTGAGCGCGAAACTTTCGCTGAACCAGGTGGCGTTCCTTGAGATGAATGATTCGTAGGCCTGGACCCACGCGTCCATCCCCGAATGGCACATGACCGCGAACGGCAGGCCTTTCAGAAGATCCGGATCGAGGAGAACCTTGCGCGCCAGAAAACCTTTATCGCGGATCGAGAGTTTCACCTTTTTTTCAGGGTTGATGATCACGGAATTGAGCGAGGCCTCCGAGCCGCTTCCGGCCGTGGTCGGAACCGCGATGAAGGGAATGCCGGCTTCCGCAAGCGCGCCGCCTTCCTGATAATAAGAAGATTTCTCTTTCGCGTGGAAAAGCCCGGCCGCGGCTTTGGCCAGATCCAAGACACTGCCGCCGCCGATACCGACAATCCATTGGACTTTAGCATCGCGCCCTTTTTGAAGGACCGACGCGATCTCCTGAAGCGTCGGCTCGCCGCGCGAACGGCAAAAGAAATCCGCGGAAAGGCCGGCTTTTTTAAGATCGCCGAAAATCTTTTCTTTCAGGCCGTTTTTTTCAAGCGAAGCGCCGTGGACGATCAATCCGCGCGCGCCGAACTCCGCGATTTCCCCGGCGAGATCCAGAATCCCGCCTTTTTTAAAAAAGACCTTGGAGGGGAGAAATGTTTCTTGGGGAAATAATGGATTCATCGCGTTTGGAATCGTGTCCCGGGATTGGGTTCTTTCTTAATACTTAATGATAATGGCCGTGACCACGAGGTCGTCAGACCCGGCGTTCTTGATCGAATGAGAAGCGCCCTGGCCCGTGATGATCGCATCCCCCGCCGCGACCTCAAACTCTTTTCCGCCGTCGGTCATAAGGCCCCGGCCTTTCTGAATGAGATAGATCTCGTCTTCGTCCCCATGTTCATGGACGCCGATGCTTGCCCCGGGAGGCAAAACAAGCTCCGCGCAAAGGCGCGTGCGCGCCCGGATCTCTTCGGGTTTCAAAAAATGGCGGACCATCACCGTGCCGTTTCCGCCGCGCATCGCCTCGCGCTTCTCGATTTCCTGGCTATTTTTTTTCTTAAGCATACCTCGAAAACCTCTCTTAAAGCCATGAGCCATGAGAAGCACTCAAGGCCGGCTTAGGATTTAAAAATGAAATTCCGGAAGCTCCAGGGATTTTTCTTATCGAGGTGCGATCCCTGGTTTTCCTGAAAGAAGACCTGATAATTTTTAAAAGGCGTCCAGTCGTAAGGTTCCGAAACAAAGGTGCCGAGGTAGGGCTTTGCGGTGGCGAGGATCTCTTTGTGCGGAAGATCGTCCGGGACGCAGACGCCTTTGTTGGGGTGTTCGATCATCCACATCGCGGCCGCCACGACGCCGATCGCGACCTGAATCGTGGTCGCGTTCTGATGCGGTACGAGTTCACGCGCCTCATCGATCGTGAGAAGGGTGCCGGTCCACCAGGAATTGTATTTGTGGCCCATGATGAGGGCGCCCAGGATGTCCGCGCCATTCACGATCTCATCAGACATGATACGGCACTTGGGCTGAAGCTCGTAATTACGGCAGCGAAGTTCATGCGTGGAGGCCAGGGTTTCGTTGCAGGGCATGTACACATAATGTACGGTCGGACGGTAAACGGGTTTTCCGCGCCTCCAAACCGTGAGTTTTTCGGAAATGCTGAATGCCTCGCCGTGGCGGATGACCATGCCGACGATTTCGCAGTTCGGCACCCAGGAGCGCGCCCAGGTGTTCATGCCCATCTGGGAAAGGAAAATCTGATTCTGCGGGCCGTAGTCCGGGATCGTCGCCAGAGGCGGGAGCTCTTTTTCATGCGTGCCCCAGCCCATTTCAACCGGGGAGGTCGCTTCTTCGCGCAGGCCCTCGATCGACCAGGTGCCCACGAACTCGTCCACCTCTTTCGGCTGATCGGTGATCTGCGTGTCGCGTTCGCTCACATGGATCGTCTTGACGCCGAGTTTCATGGCCAAACGGTGGAATTCTTCTTCGCGGATCAGATGCTCCAGGGTTTTCCGGTCTTTTCTGGAAGTGGTCTTGTCCCGGGTCGCTTTCTCGGCAATATCCAGAAGTCCCTGCTTCGTAAAGTGGGAAATAAGCCCGGGATTAGCGCCGTGATCCAGCACCGCGGTCGTGGCATCATGGGCCCATTGAGCCGTCATTTTGCGGAGGCCCATCTGTTTGAAATAAAGCGATTTTTCAAGCGGTGTTTTCTTATCGATATTAGCGTAAGGGTCCCATTCCTCAACCGAGGTGTTCACATAAAGAACCTTGTTCTCATGGCACCAGGAAAGCATGTCGATCGAGTCGACATTCCAGGAAAGGTCCAGGATCATGCCGCCGGGAGAGACATATTTGGAAAGCGTTCTGGCGACATTGACCGGGCTCAGTTTTTCCTGCGAGTAGCGGACGCCTTTCTTGATCCAGGGGGCGAGTTCCTTGCGCTTGTCGGCAAAGTCGAGGACCGTGATGTTCTTGTACGGAATGCGGATATGTTCGAGGAGGATCGGCAGGGCGCACTTGCCGACCGAGCCGAAACCGATGCAAAGGACTTTCTGTTTAAATTCCATCATAAGAAAAGACGCTGTTTTTTCGCCGCAGTGCCGGTCAATGATTTACGGCCGTTTTTTGTGAAAAAGATTCGGCAAGCCTTCCGCGAACATGCGCTTAAAATCACTGATGAACCACCGTTCAAAAATAAGCAAGGCGACGATCAGACTCGAAAAGACGATCAGCCCCATTTGCGTTGAGGCGGCCTCTTTTTTGAGGAAGATCCCGGTGTAAAGCCGGATCGCGCAGAGGAGCAACGCGACTCCCAGGACCGTGACGTATTCGTGATGTCGGAAGATACGTTTCCAGTCAAAGGAAGTTTTTTCGGGAGCTTGATACGGAGTAAGCCGCGGAAAAAATCTCGGAACATTTTTGCAATAATCCCCATAGACGGCTCCAAACCGTCCTTGCAACTCGGTCTCTTCATTCCGGATCGTTCCGAGGTACATGATCGTGAACCCGGCAAGAAAAATAACGGCGAGGATCCAGTTGGCGCAGATCACGATGACGCCGAGGCCCAAGAGAAAGTTCCCGACGTAAAGAGGGTTGCGGGTCAAGGCGTAAGGGCCGCTCATGGAGAGTTGGGCGCCTTTTCTGTCAACGAAGCAAAGCGCCCCAAGGCGGACCCCCTCGCCCAGGACCATCAGGAGGGCCCCCCAAAGATAGCTGGCGTCGCTGATGTTGGAATAAAAGATCAACAGGGGAGCTCCGAGCCAAGCCATGAGCACGCGTAATTTTTTAGGGCGGAACCATTCGGGCCGTATCACGATCGTTATCTCCTTTGAAGAGGTCAAATTATACCGCAAGTTCGCGAAAGAGACGGCATGAAAAATTTTGCGTTCAGAGGAGGCGAAGATTTTTTAGTCCCAATACCTATCAATTTTAACGAAGTTGAAATTGGGGCAACCCCAACTACCATTGATGTAAAAAAATTCAAAGTTGGGGGTAGGTCGGGGTATGACCCGGTGTTTGACAGGGACGATTCTCCGCAACTTCTTTCAGGAAAAACAGTCGCAGAAGAACCGTCCCTGAGTCATTGGAATGGAAATCAGTCTTTGGAAAGATGTCCCATAGGCCGCTGGCCTGTTTTTTCAAAATATTGCTGGTGGTAATCCTCTGCTTTGTAGAATTTTTTCGCCGGCGTGATCTCCGTAACGATCGACCGCTTGAATTTCCCGGACTTTTCTAGCTTTCCCTTGAGCGCTTCGGCGGTTTTTTCCTGTTCCGGGGAATTATAAAAGACCGCGGAGCGATATTGATCGCCGATGTCGGGACCTTGCCGGTTCATCGTGGTAGGGTCGTGAAGGCTCCAGAAAGTTTCGAGAAGTTTTTCATAGGATACCCTGGACGGGTCGAATTCGATCCGGACGGCCTCCGCGTGGCCCGTGGTATGCGAGCAGACTCGTTCATAGGTCGGATCTTTCGTATGTCCGCCGGTATAACCCGCGGTTGTTTTCATAACGCCCGGGATTTTCCGGAACGCGTATTCGACTCCCCAGAAACAACCCGCCCCGAAAGTTGCGATTTGGGTTTGCGCGTTTAAAATGGCTTTGGAGTTTTCTTCTTTCCCGAAAAGCGGAAGATATTTCCCGTAGCCCCGCCTTGCAAGGTCTTCGACCGGGATGAACTTGAGCGACGCGGAGTTGATGCAGTAACGCATTCCCGTGGGTTTAGGCCCGTCCGGGAAAACATGGCCGAGATGGGAATTGCTTTTCTTGGAGCGAACCTCGGTGCGGGTCATGCCGTCGTTTGCGTCAAACAGTTCCACGACATTCTTTTTTTCGATCGGCTGAAAAAAACTGGGCCAACCCGTTCCGGAATCGAATTGATCCGTAGAGCTGAAAAGCGGTTCCCCGGTGATCGCATCGACATAGATCCCGTGTTTTTTATTATTCCAAAAGGCGTTCTGGAAAGCGGTTTCGGTGCCGTTTTTCCGCATGACGCGGTATTGTTCCGGAGTGAGGAACTTCTTTAATTCCGCATCGCTCATGGGAAGCCCGCATTGCTCCGCCTTTTTTGAGGAATCGGAGACGGGAAGGACTATCCCGGCTTTGAGCTTACTTTCTTTTTTCGGTTTTTCAGCCATGGCAAAACCCTCCTGAGGGCTTCGGAGCCCAAGCCCGAGTGTGATGAAACTGATGAGGATTCCTAAGCATATCTTTCGCACGGGGACATTCTATCACTACGGGAGACCGATAGTTTTTAGCTATTGGCAGCCGGGGTTTTTGAAATCTCTTTTTTCATCGCGAAGAAAAAGGGAAGAGAGATCAATTCCACGACCGTTACGCCGATCATGAGCGCCGGGAGCGAACGGTCGTAAAGAAATCCCATCCCC
>JAHFHJ010000028.1:0-1845 GCA_023246985.1 Candidatus Omnitrophota bacterium
ATTGCCGAGCAGACCCTGATCGCAGATCGCCTGGAATACCAACCGGCCGATACGTCCGAAACCATTAATACCGACTTTTAACGCCATGGACTGCCTCCTGGGATATTCATCCGCTATGAGTGCGGAAGATGCTTGGGGGGGAAGCATTTCAAATTCCCGCTAATACCGTTCTCCATTTGATTCTATCCCGACTTTGATTTTCTTTTCATGAACGGTAGTCGGGATTGCCCCAATTTCAACTTTGTTGAAATTGATAGGTATTGGGACTAAGGGTTAACGGTATTGTACCGTTAACCCTTAAAAATCAAAGGGAGAACGGTGCTAATTATAAGCGGGGGCTCTCGAGTGTCAAGGAAATCTGCCCGTGAAAATGCCGACGAAAACGCTGCGAAAGCTCTGGGATCAGGCGGTGATCAAATCTTTCACCTGAAACCGTCGGCCGCGGACGAAGTCAGCCGCCGCCATCTCGTTCTTCCCCTCGGGTTTTACTTTGAGGATCCTGAGAATGCCTTCCCGCGTCGCAACATGAATGCTGCCATCCTTTTCGACCGCGAGAAGCGTTCCCGGTTTTTCCGCGGGGGTCATCTCGCAGAGACCCGCCGCAAGGATAGCGATGCGTTCGTTATTTACAAAACAATACGCGCCGGGCCAGGGCTGAAGTCCGCGGATCTTCCGGTCCATTTCCCCGGCAGTCATCGTGGTGAGCGATAGTTCCCCGTCCTTTTTGGAGAGCTCAGGCGCGAGTGAGGCTTCGGACTCATTTTGAGGCGTGCCTTTTAGCGGGCCATCCTTGACCTGGGCGAGAACTTTTTTAAGGACCCCGTACGAGAGGCGCGCCAATTCTGAAGCGAGTTGAGCCGCATCCGCGCGCGGGTCAATCGGAATCTTTTCTTGATAATAGATATCCCCCGCGTCGAGTTTTTCCGCAATATCGATGATGCTCACCCCGGTTTCTTTGTCGCCGTTGAGAATCGGCCAATGAATGGGCGCGGAACCCCGGTATTTTGGAAGAAGCGACGGGTGAACATTCAAGCGATACTTGGGGATCTCCAGCAGCGCAGGCGGGATCAGCTTTCCATAGGAGGCCGTCACAAAGATATCCGGGCGCAGAGCCAAAATTTCCACGGCAACCTTGGCATCGCGCAGCGTCGGATACTCGACCACGGGAATTCCTTTGGCTTTGCAATACCCAAAGACCGTACTGGGCTCAAGATGAAGTCCGCGCCCCTTCTTTTTGGGCGGCGTAGTGGCGACCAGTACAAGCTCCATGCCCGGAGCGTGCAGGCAGGATTCAAGCGCCTTGATGGAGAATCCGTCCGAGCCAAAAAATATGATTTTCATAGAATCCTTGTAGCCGGAAATGACGTTTCTTTTTGTTCTTTGAGAACCGTATAACGGTCGATCAGTTCTTTTCGCCTGGCTCCGGTAAAGTGGTCGATGAGAAGGATCCCGTTCAAATGGTCCATTTCGTGCTGGATCACGCGGGCGAAAAAATCTTCAAGCTCGACCGCTCGGACTTTTCCAAGGCGATCCTGAAAGGTCAGCCGCAGCTTGGTAGCCCGCACGATCCCCGCGGAGATCCCGGGTAGGCTCAGGCATCCTTCATTCGCGACCGCAGTCCCGGATTTTTTTTCGATGATCCCATTGATCATGACGAATTCTTCGCCTTTCTTCATGGTCGGACATGCGATAAAGATCCGCTGGGAAATCCCGATCTGCGGGGCCGCGAGCCCCACGCCGTCGGAGACATGCAGGGTCTCGATCATATCGTCAAAAAGCTTCTGTGCCGCCGGCCCGAAATCGGTCAACGGAACGGCTTTCTTCCTGAGAACAGGATCCGGATAA
>JAHFHJ010000028.1:1945-3906 GCA_023246985.1 Candidatus Omnitrophota bacterium
TAGGGCCTCCCGAATCTCTCTTGCGAACTGATACGCCTTCTTCTCATCCCGGGCGCGGAGGATGATATTGACAAGCGAGCGATACGGCGGATAGTGGAATTCCTCGCGGAACTGTTTTTCATGGGCATAGAAACTCAAGAAATCATGTTCCTTCGCGAAACGGATGCTCGGGTGTTCCGGCATCCAGGTCTGGATATAGACGCGGCCGGGTTGGGCGCCGCGGCCGGCTCGGCCCGCAAACTGGGTCAGGAGCTGGAACGTCCGCTCGCCGGAGCGAAAATCCGGAAGCCGGAGGCCCACATCCGCGAGCACCACGCCGACCAACGTGACATGCGGGAAGTCAAACCCTTTGGCGATCATCTGCGTTCCGATCAGAATATCGATCTTCCCCGCCCGGAATTGATCCAGAATCACTTCATGGGAATTTTTTTTGCGGGTCGTGTCAGCGTCCATCCGCGCGATCCTTGCCTGCGGGAAAAGACGCGCCCCTTCGCTTTCGACCTTCTCGGTGCCGAATCCCGAAAAGCGCAAGAGCGGCGCTTTGCAGGAGGAACACGCGTCCGGAACTTTTTTTTGATAATTACAGTAATGGCAAAGCAGAAGTCTCTTCTCCTGGTGGTACGTAAGCGAGACCTGGCACATCTTGCATTGCTCGACTTCGTTGCACGCGGGACAGCGGATCGAAGTGGAGAATCCCCGGCGGTTGAGGAGGAGCATGGTGCCTTCCCCGTTTTTCAGGTTCGTCTCGATCTCGCGCGTGAGCGGGCGTGAAAAAAGAAAACTCGATCGCTTATCCCCCTCGCACCGTTTGAGATCGATCACCTCGACTTTGGGCATCGCTTTTTTATCAATGCGTTCCATGAGGTCGATCCTGAGGATCCTGCCCTGCTCCGCAAGCGACATGCTTTCCAGCGACGGCGTAGCCGTTCCCATCAGGAAAAGCGCGTTTTCATTTCGAGCGCGCCAGGCCGCGACTTCACGGGCATGGTAGCGCGGCGTGGTTTCCTGTTTGTAAGACCCTTCATGTTCTTCATCCATAATAATGAGGCCGAGGTCCGTGAGGGGCGCGAAGACGGCGGAACGCGGACCTAAAACAACGCGGCAAAATCCCATTTCGATACGCTTCCACGCAAGGAACCGTTCCCCATCCGTCATTTTACTGTGAAGGATCTCAAGATGGCCGCCGAACTGGCCGGCAAAGAACCGCTGGAGTTGTTCGGTGAGCGCGATCTCGGGCACAAGACAGATCGCGGCGCGGCACTGTTTCAGGGCTTCGCGGATCGCGCGGATGTAGAGTTCGCTTTTGCCGCTGCCGGTCACACCATAAATGAGGATAGGGACTGTCCCGGTTTTGAGGGACTTTCCATCTTCTTCGTTTAAGGGGACAGGCACCTTCGGAGCCAGTCCCCGAAGCATTTTTTGTATCACCTCAAACGCTTTTTCTTGTTCCCCGGAGAGCGTGAAATTCTTGGCGGGAGTCGGTGGACTTTCTTTTTTTTCTTTGGCTTGAACCAGGTATTTCTCGGTCTTTTTCCCGAATTTGACCCAGCGAGGCAGCGCGTTCTCGATCGCTTCCCCCCAGCTTGAACCGTAATAGTCGCTTACCCATTTCGTAAGCTGGAGCATCCCGGCCGAAAGAACGGGCTGGTCATCAAGAATGGCGATCAGGGGTTTTAACTTTTTATCCGTCGAGGAAGTTTCGGTAGCAACCAGATAGCCGATGATCTCGCGATTACGGAACGGAACCTGAACGCGAACGCCGGGAATGGCCTTGGGAAGAAGTTCGTCAGGAATAAGATAGCTGAAAGCAGCGGTGGCGATCGGAAGCGGTACCGCGACCCGCGCTAAAACGGCATGAGCTTCGCTCATAGGCGCTGGAAATTCGAAATCCGAAGCCCGAAATCCGAAATCAATCCTAAATTCCAATTTCGAGCGCTTAAAGTTTTTGTGTTTATGTCATT
>JAHFHJ010000028.1:4006-13701 GCA_023246985.1 Candidatus Omnitrophota bacterium
CGCCATAGGATCAGTCACCCGTTCACATCCCCGGGGTGTGAACGGGGTTGGTGAGAACCATTTTAACGAGGTCTTCGGAAGCGCTTGGCTTGGCCAACTCTTTGATCGCGGCGCGCTTTTGCCGAAGCACGGCGGGATTTTCCAAAATGCTTTGGATGATCCCATGGATCTCTCGCGGTTCTTCGAGAAAAAACGCGGCATCGCGGAGTTTAAGAAGTTTCGCGTTGCGGGTCTCTTGTCCCGGGATGGGACGCATCACCACCATGATCACCCCCTTGGTCAAAGCTTCCGAGGTGGTGGATCCGCCGGGCTTCGCGACCATGAGATCGCTTGCTTCCATGAGCTCCGGCATGAAGTCGATAAAGCCGAAGATCTTTACGGGATAAGGATAGGTTTGGCGCTCCAGCGCTGCCTTGAGCTCCTTGTTGTTGGCGCAGACGACGAAGCACTGGACCTTGTCCTTGAACGCCCTGAGCTCTTCCAGAATAGATTCCTGCAAGCCCAGTCCGAAACTGCCGCCCGTAAGGAAAATCGTGAACCGTTTCTCGTCCAGCCCGTGTTTTTTCAGAATATCATTTCTTTGGGCCATGGGTTTGAAGGCCGGAAGGATCGGGATCCCGCCCGGGGTGATCCTGTCTGCGGGTACGCCTCGGCGGATCAGGTTTTGTTTTGTTTCCTCGGCCATCACCCAATAGTGATCCGTTCCGGGATTCACCCAGAAGGTGTGCGGAAAAAAGTCCGTGATCACGGTGATCATTTTCGATCGAATCAGACCTTTTTGTTTAGCCCGGCCCAGGATCTCAGGCGGCATGAAGTGCGTGGAAATGATCACCTCGGGCTGGTGTTTGACGATCGCGTCGAGCAAGGGCTTCGCGTGGATGGAATTAGTCAGCGAGCGCAACGGACGGAGCAGCTGATAGAGGCACGCATGGTCCAGAGCTTCGTAGCAAACGCCCCAGAGATTCGGCGCGTGGCGGACAGTCCAGTAATAAAAGGGGGCGTAGGTTTTTTGAAAGGCGGTATCGGTGTAATCCAGGGAATTGAGAAGGCGGATCTGAAGGTCCCGGCGTCCCAGACGTTTGAAGGCATCCTCGACCGCGATCGCGATCCTGCGATGTCCTTCCCCCGCCGTGGCGTAAATGATATCGATTTTCATGATAGATCTCAAATTTCAAATTTGAAACGGATTCAAGGTATTTACGCGCTCAGAATGAACGGAACCGCGGCGTTGAGGTCGTCCACGATATGATCCGGCCGGAGGGCCCGCGTAAGTTTTTTCTCCGACTCCTTGCCGTATCCCGTTCGCACCAGGACCGTCTTGACCCCGAAATTCTTGCCGGCCGCAAGATCGCTTAATTTGTCGCCCACGAAAAAAGTTCTGTTCTTGTCGAAGTTGATCCCTGCGACGGCTTTTTCAAGGAGCTGGGTTTTGGGCTTGCGGCAATCGCAGCGCGCTTTTTTGGCATGCGTGCAGAACCGGGCGCCGCGGATCACGATGCCGCGCTTGGCCAAGGCCGCGACCATTTTTTCATGGATCTCCCACATGACCGCTTCGGTGAAAACGCCATCCCCGACGCCCGCCTGATTCGAGATGATAAAAATATCGAACCCCTTGTCCGTCAGTTTCTTAAGCGCTTCAAACGCGCTCTTCTCAAACTTAAACTCTCTCCATTTTTCGACATATTTCCAGAGGTCGACATTGATGACGCCGTCCCGGTCGATGAAAACAACTTTACGCGCGGGTTTTGACATAGGAGCTCCCGAAGAACTGTTTAATCGAGGTCGCGACGGCGTCCACTTCCGGCTCTGTCATGCCCGGGAAAAGCGGCAGCGTCAGGACCTCTTCGCGGAGTTTTTCGGTGACGGGCAGTTTGACCTTGCGGGTCTTATGTTTTTTCATGATCGGTTGGGCATGGACCGGGGTTGCGTAATGGATCATGGTCGGGATCCCGCTGGCCGCGAGATGCTCTTTGAGCGCGTCCCGTTTTCCATCCGGTACGCGGATCACGTAGAGATGATAAACATGGTAGGCCTGGGCGGTTTCCCGCGGAAGGTCGAGCGGCGTGCCGGCAAGCTTTTTGTGATAGAGCTCCGCGACAGCGCGGCGCTCGCGGTTCAGTTCATCCAGGAACTTCAATTTGATGCTAAGGAACGCGGCTTGGATGCTGTCCAGGCGGCTCGTCCAGCCGATCTCGTCGTGAATAAAAGGATCGTCGATCCCCTTGCCGAGATTGCGATATTGCGTGGCGCGCCTGAGGATTTTCTCATCCGAGGTGGTGATCATCCCGCCATCGCCCATGCCGCCGAGATTCTTCGTCGGATAAAAGCTGAAGCATCCGGCATTGCCGAAGGCGCCGGCCATGACCTTGTTCCAAAGAGCTCCGTGCGCCTGACAGGCGTCTTCCACGACTTTCAGTTTTTTCTTTTTCGCGATCGCCATAAGAACGGTCATATCGGCGCATTGTCCGAACAAATGGACCGGGAGGATCGCGCGCGTTTTGCGGCTGAGGGCCTGCCGTGCGGACTCCGGATCAAGATTGAACGAGGCCGCGTCGACATCCGCGAAGACCGGCGTCGCGCCGACATGAAGCACGGCGAGCACGGTCGCGGTGAAGGTAAAGGACGGAACAATGACCTCATCCCCCTTCTTAATATCCAGAGCTCGCAGGGCGAAAATCAAGGCATCCGTGCCGGATCCGACGCCCAATGCGTACCGGGTTCCGATGTAGGAAGCGAATTCCGCCTCGAGGTCCTTGAGCGCGGGGCCGAGAATGTACGCCCCGCTTTTCAGGATCCGGTCAAACGCCCCCTGGGCTTGGGTGATGAATTTCTGGTGCTGCCTGGAAAGGTCGAAATACGGAACGTTCATAAGCTTTCTATTTTGAGGCGTTCTGCTGGAGCCGCTTCATTTCACGGTATTTCGCGAAGGCGATGATCTGATACGCGGAATGCAAAAAGGACATCAGGAATCCCGTGTAGCCGGTCGTGATGCCATCCTTCTGGAAATAATATTTGAGAAAACGGCTGCAGGCTTTTCGAAAGACGCGCCAGGGCCCCATTTTCCTGCCGTCCTTCACCCACTTCTCGGCCTCGAGACCGGTTTCGCGGTTAAATTTCGAGAACCATACTTCCCAGCTCGGGCTGGAGTAATGCAGGATATCCCCCTTGAGCGATCCGCAGGTCCCTTTGTAGAACATTTTGGGATGGACGCGGGCCTCCTCGTAGCTGAACCGGCCTCTTTTGAAGAACCGGGTCTTGGGCGCGGGGTAATAGCCGCCGCCTTTGATCCAATCAGTTCCGACGAATGTTTTGACCGGCATGGAATAACAGGTGTGCGGGTCATGGGGTCTTGCGGCAACCTCGGTGAGTTCTCGGGCGAGCTCCGGCGTGATGCGTTCGTCCGCATCGAGTGAGAACACCCATGGCTGGGTGGCGAGACTATAGGCATAATTCCGGTGCCGGCCTTCGATATCCATGGCACGCTGCGAGACCTTGGCGCCGAATCCTTTGGCAATCTCAACCGTGCGGTCAGTCGACATGTCATCCAGCACGATAATCTCGGCCGCGAACGCGGCGCTCTTGAGGCACTCCGCCAAACGCTTCTCCTCATTTTTAGCAATCACCACGACGGATACCGGGGCTTTTTCCATTTCGGCGCCTTTCCAGAGACTTCAGCATCCAGACTGCAGACCGCAGCTTTAAAAATGGATGGCTGTCGTCTCAGGTCTGTTGTCTGCGGTCTGTTAATTAATACGCATTCTTAAACGCGAACAAGGTCATCATCAGAATCTCAACATCCAAAAGTAACGACCAATTCTCCATGTAATAGAGATCATATTTGATACGCTCTTCGATCGAGGTGTCGCCGCGAAGGCCATGGACTTGTGCCCAACCCGTAAGTCCGGATTTTATCTTGTGTCGGGCCATGTAGCGAGGCACCTTCTCCCGGAATTTATCCACGAAATGCGGCCGTTCGGGCCTCGGGCCCACAAGCGTCATAGATCCCGAGAGCACGTTCAAAAGCTGAGGGAATTCATCGAGGTTCCAGCGGCGGAGGAATTCCCCGATCCGTGTCCGGCGAGCATCTTTGGGCCGGGCCCACACAGGACCGGTCTCTTCTTCGGCGTCGATTTTCATAGTTCGGAATTTAATGAGCGGAAACACATTTCCGTCGCGGCCCACGCGCTCCTGAAAATAAAAAATGGGGCCCCCGCCTTCCAGCTTGATCATGAGCGCGACGGCAATCCCAACCGGTAAAAAGACGACCGCCATGATCCCCGCAACGATCAGATCAAAACTCCGTTTCAGAAAACGGTTCCAGGGATCATCGAGCGGAAGGGAACGGAATCCCAGAAGCGGGATATGACTGACATATTCCACGCCGACATTGCTTGCGATGAGGCCGTGGATATCCGCGCCCATCTTGAAATCGATGAAGGCATCCTCGCAGGCCGCCACGAGATCGGTAATCCTCTCGCGAGAAAGGCTCGTGTCCAAAAGAACGACCTGATTGGGTTGAAGCTTCTGGATCAATGTTTCCCAGTGTTCCGTGAGTCCGACCACCGGAACTCCTTCGATGTGCTTCCCGATATCTTCCACATTCTGCGCGAGAATGCCGACCGGCACTTGTCCATAGTGCGGATTATTTTTTGCCCACACGATCAAATTGCGGGTGTTGGCGGTAAGACCGATGAGGAGCACCTCGATCAGGTCCTTTCTCTGCGAGCGGCGCCAATAACTCCACTGGATGAGCGCGTAGCGGCCGACGCTGATAAAAATGCAGGAAAAAAGCCAGATAAAAACAAGATAAAGACGCGAATAGGAAAATTGACGATAGAAGAATGTGAGGGCCATGAGGAGAATGACGGCGTAGGTCACCACCTTGATCACGAGGAAGATCTCTTCGATGCGGCGCATGTGGCGCGAGGGCTGATAGAGACCGGCCTCGCGGAAGAGCCAAAGATAGACCGGAATGATCCCGAATAATGCGTGCCAGTAGTCGGAAAGAGGCGGCACGCCGAGCTCGGTGGGCAAACCGCCCAGGAATCGGAAAAAATAAGCTACGATAAAACTCGCAACGACCATCGCCGTATCGACCAGAATCGTCGCAGCGATCATGCGCCGGGGATGTCCGGATCTCATGACTTCACCGTTCGATTAAAATAGTTTTTGATGATTTCTTTCATGTTCCTAAGAAAATAGCCGCGGCCGAATGCCTGGACTTTTTCGGCAACTTCTTTGCGGTCAAAACTTTGTCCTTCAAACCGAAGCACGGCTTCCCGGATCGCTTCCGGCGTTTGTTCATCAAAGAAAACACCGCTTTTGACGGTTTCAAGCGCCCCCCCTTTCCGGAACGCGATGACCGGCGCGCCGCAGGCCTGGGCTTCAAGCGGTACGATTCCGAAATCCTCTTCCGCCGGAAAAACGAGCGCGCGCGCTTCCGCATAAGCTTTCCGCAGCTCCTCGTCGCTCACGCCTCCGCAGAAATGGATATGCCCGCTCTTTCGGAGTTTTTGGTATTGTGCCGCCAGGGGTCCCGAACCAATGATCACGAGTTCCCGTTCCAGCCGATTAAAAGCCTCAATGACCAAGTCGAGTCTTTTATACGGAACAAAGTGCGAAACCGCAAGATAATAGCCGAGATTCGGTACAGTGTCATTCCCGAATGTTTTTGCCATGCACGGGTCCTTGAGGCTCGGGAAGCCAGTCCTGTCCGCCCGAAAGCTCGGACGGATCCGCCCACGCTGTGTGGCGGAGATTCCCGCTTTTCCCGCCTTCGGACGGGACCCCGCCTGAGGCGATGGCGCGGGAATGACGGTCTCCTGCTTGAAAAACCCGGTCTCAAGCGGCGGGTGAACGACGACCGCGTCGCGTTGATAGACCGTCTTGATCCGTTTTTTGATATATTCCGAATTCGCGACGAAAAGGTCAACGTGCTCGTTGGTTTTGAGGTCCCAGGCTTTGAGGCAATGGAAGACCGCGTCCATGAGAAGCCGGACCGGTGAGAAATAGCGGCTGAAATAAATATCCCGGAAACCCCAGAGGTAACGCATCGGCGTGTGGCAGTAGCAAATATGCGCGGCATTCCTTGGGACACGGATGCCTTTGGCCACGCAGTGGGAACTTGAGATCACAAGATCCGCATCTTCGATCTTCATGGAACGGATCGCCCAAGGAAGGATGGGGAGCAGCCAGCGATAATAAGATTGAATCCCCGGCAAGAATTGCAGGAACGAGGCCTTGATCTTGAGGCGCGCGAGCTTCGGGCTGATCTTCTTTCGGTCAAAAAAAAGCGTGTAAAGCGTGGCGTCCGGATAAAGTTCGGCCACGGCGTCCAGCACCTTCTCCCCGCCCCGCATATGAATCAGCCAATCATGAACTAATGCCACCTTCATGAAATCCTCACTGTTTTGTCATCCTGTCCCGAGCTTTAACGATCAAAACCAGGCTCTTGCTTGGCGGCCCGATATTCAACGCTTCGTTTTATTCCGTTTCCGTAAGCACCTTTTCGTAGACCTCGAAGGTTTTGCGCGCGGTTTCGGTCCAGCTGAAAAGCCGCACTCGCTCAAGACCCTTTTGACGCAGCGATCCGCGCAGTCCCGCGTCTTCTTCCATACGGATGATAGCGTCTCTCATGGCGGCCTCGTCCGTGGCATCAATCCTCCAGGCCGCGTCTCCGACCACTTCCGGGATCGACGCGGAATTCGTGGTTAGGACCGGCGTCCCGAAACTCATGGCCTCCAGAAGCGTCAGCCCGAACCCCTCATAAAGTGAGGGATGGATAAGCGCGAGGGCCTGGCTGTAGAAGACGGGCAATTCATCAGCATCGATCCTGGGAAGATAAAGGATATCCCCTGCCGACCGAAGATCGGCCAACGCTTCATATCCCGAAGGATAGATTTTATCCTTGCGTCCGATGATCACAAGCGAGGCGCGAACTTTTTCAAACTCCTTAAGCTTGCGAAAGAGCCGAACGAGCATCAGGACATTTTTATGCGGCTTGATGAGTCCCACGTAAAGGAAAAAATTTTCAGGGATCCCGTATTTTCTGCGGATCTTTTCAAAAGCGGGCTGCAACTCGTGAGGCGGAAGCTTGCGGAAGGTCTCATCGACTCCCTCGTGAATCACCGTGATCTTTTCTTCCGGCGCGCGAAAATGTTCCACCAGATCTTTTTTGGTGTGATGCGATACCGCGATGATATGGTCGGCCGAAGTGACCGCCCTTTGGAGCATAAATCCGGCATAGGCGGTTTGGAGCGGCGACAGGAACTGTTCGCGGAAGATCCAGTGGATGATGTCGTGAATCGTGACGACAAGTTCCGTTTTCCCTTTCCGGAGCGGGATATTGTAATGCGGGGCGTGCCAGAGCCGACATCGCCGGAGCAGCGCGGGATATTGGATTTGTTCCTGGATGGAATAAATGGGCGCACCGAATTTGGCACCCGGTATTGAGTTCGGGACCGGGTGTCGAGAAGGGGCGGCGGCTGACTCGCAAAGGCCAAAAAGCGCCAAGTCTTTATCGAGACCGAGCTTTCGAAATCCTGAAAGAAGTCCGCGCAGATAAGTTCCGATCCCGGAATGCTGCAGCATTCTGATATCAAGACCGATCCGGTGGGGTTTCATGGATCTAGGTCCTTTTCTGGAGACGGGCGAGGACCGAAAGAAAGGCGTTCAAGGCTTGATCGACCGTGATCTGTTCCACGCAGGGATGGCCTTCGACCGGACAGATCTCCGCGCCGCAAGGTGAGCACGGGACTTCGTGGCGAAGAATGCTTAACCGTTCGGTCCACGGATGCCAGAGCTGGATGTCGTTGGTGCCGCTCGCCAACAGGACAATCTCAAGCCCTTGGGCTGCCGCGATATGGGCCGGACCGGAATCATTTCCAATAAAAATATCGCAGACATCCAACAGTATCGGGAGGTCCGGCAGGTCGGTTTCGCCGCGCAGGTCAATGATGCGTCCGGAGTTCCGTTTAAGGTCCGGGGCCGCAGATTTCTCGGCAGCCGTTCCGATCAAAACTATCTGGGCGAGCGAGTCCCGGTCGATTTTTTGGATTAAGGCTTTAAAATTCTCAAAAGGCCAACGCTTGGACGGATAGCCGGATCCCATGTGGATCGCCACGCGCGGTAGCAACGTCGTGGGCGGGAGAGTTTGGATCTTTTGCCAGAACTTCCGGGACTTTTCAGGAGAATATTCAAACGGAAGAAGTTTGTTGTCTTGCGCGATATGGAAAGAGCCCAAAAGATCCAGGTTGAGTCGTACCTGATGCCGGGAAGCGTCATGCGGAACTGCCTCGTTTAACAAAAAGCCTCCGCCTGTGATCCCGTAACCGATCGTGCGCTTGATCCCGGCAAGGCGCAGGATCAGGATGTTTCGTAGGTCACCCCGCAGATCGATTCCCACATCGTAGAGGTTAGGTTTCAGGATTTTAATGAGACGCCAGAATTCATTCCATTTCTGATCAAAGGAAGCCTTGCGATTGAACCAGCTGTGCTTGGCCGCGATCACGGTACGGATTTCTTTGGAATCCTCAAAAAGCGGCGCGATGTCGTCCGTGACAATAAGATCGATGGCGGCATGCGGGAATTTCTTGTGGAGCGCCCGGATCGCGGGCCGGGACATGACCACGTCCCCGATATGGTCCAAACGGATCACGAGAATGCGGGTGACCGCCGTAAGATCCAAAGGTTTGCGGGACAGTCTGAACGGAAAAAACAGCATCCCGCCCACCGCGTCAAACGCTCTCGCCAACCATCGCTTCCAGAAGCTTTTAAAAGGATAGAATGTCATGAACGCTAGAAAAGAGTGTAGATGAAGGGTGAGAGCGCGGATCCTTGTGAGAAGATCATAAGAGCGCCCAAGAGGATCATGACCAGGACGATGGGCGTGAGCCACCATTTCTTGCGGACTTTCAGAAAATCCCAAAACTCTTTCAAAATACTTAACTTGCCCATGACTCCTCCGTTAGAGAATGAAGCGCTTCAGAAGGCGCCTCCGTTCATTGTCAAAACCACCGTAATCCATTTATCCCCTGTTCGCTACCGGCACGGTGAGCATAGAACGGTCGCTTCATGTTCTGTTTTTCCACGCATCCTTAAAAAGGCGGCTCTAGGGGTTTGGAGCTAAGAGAGCTGCATGTAATTTCGACCACTTTTTTTGAAAGCAGCGCGGCCACATAAGATTCTCTAAACTTCTTTTTGAGAAGCTTCCGGGCCAGGAAAATAGGATATTGCTTTGTAAAGTAGAGTCCGTATTTTAAAAACAAAAAAAAGCGTATAGCGAATTCGCCAAGCCGGCCATAATACTTTCTGGCAAAATAGATCTCGCTGCGGCGGTATTCCGTCATGGCAAGCATCAGATTTTTACGGGCCGAACCGCCTCCGTAGTGAATAACGCTCGTTTCCGGAAAATAGTGGACTTCCCACTTTTTCTCCCAAAAACGCCTGCAAAGATCAATATCTTCAAAATAGAGGAAAAAGCCCTCATCCAGAAGTCCCGCGTCCTGCAGCGCCGTCCTGCGGAGCATCATGCAGGAGCCGGAGACCCAGTCCACATTTTTCATGCTCGCGTGTTTTGCATCGAGATGATCGCGAAAATTGTAATCATTGATCGTAAGACGGTAGTGCCATATTTTCCGATTCAATTCGGAAAAAAATGTCGGGAAAGACCCGCAGGAGAGGCGAAACCGCTCTTC
>JAHFHJ010000110.1 GCA_023246985.1 Candidatus Omnitrophota bacterium
CATTGATGTAAAAAAATTCAAAGTCGGGATGGAGAACGGTATTAGTTAAAAAATCCTTTTTTGACGCTGATTTTTTCCCCGCGCTCTGCCGCGAATTTTTCGAGAAGCTCGCGCTCGGATTTGCTTAATTTTGTCGGGACTTCAATGTCTACTTTCACGAATTCGTCCCCGCGCCGGCCTTCCGCTCCATAAACCGGGACGCCTTCCCCTTTGATCTTAAGGATCTTTCCGGCCGGAGTACCGCTCGCGATCTCAATCCGCGTTTTCCCCGCAAGCGTCGGCACCTCCGCCTCACCGCCAAGCACCGCGACCGCGTACGGGATCAGAACCTCGCAATAAACGTCCTGTCCCTGCCGCTCAAAGGTCTTGTTCTTCTTGATAAAGATCTGGACATAAAGATCCCCTCGGGACGCGCCGCCTTGCCCGGCTTCACCTTCCCCGGTCACGCGCAAACGGGACCCGTGCTCGATCCCGGCGGGGATCTTGACCTGGAGTTTCCGGACCTTTCTGGCGCGTCCTTCGCCGTGACAGGCCGTGCAGGGTTTCTCGATCGATTCCCCTTCGCCGTGACAACGCGGACAGGTCCTGCGCAGCGTGAAAAAACCCTGGGAAACGCGCACTTCTCCGCGCCCCCCGCAATCCGGACAGATCTTCTTCTTGGAACCTTTTTCAGCCCCCGTCCCCTGACATTCGCCGCAAGTTTCCTTGCGCGGGATCTCCAGATCCAAGGTCTTGCCGGTCAGCACTTCCGCGAGCTCAAGCTCCGCCCGATACTCCAGATCGGAACCTCGCTGGCCGCGGCCGCGCCGCCTGCCGCCGCCGCTTCCACTCCCGCCAAAAAAATCCTCGAAAAGATCGCCGAAGATGTCGCTGAACCCGCCAAAGGCGTCCTGAAACCCTTCGAAGCCCGAGAATCCCCCGCCCCCCAAACTGTGGCCGAACTGATCATAACGGGCCCGTTTGTCCGGATCGCTCAGAACGGCGTAGGCCTCCGCGGCTTCCTTGAATTTTTCTTCCGCCGCCTTGTCCCCGGGATTCCGGTCAGGATGATACTGCAACGCGAACTTACGGTAGTTTTTTTTGAGGGTCTCGCCGTCCGCAGTCCGGGTCACACCCAATATTTCATAATAATCGCGTTTGGTCATCATCCCTCAGACATCAGACTTCAGACAACAGACCAAAATTTTTGAAGCGCCAAGGAACCGTGGTCTGCGGTCTGTGGGCTGTGGTCTTTTTAAGTAATTTCGTCCTGTTTTTCATCGGAAGCGGCGGACTTCTCTTGGGGAGGCACGCGAACACGGACCTTAGCGGCTCTCAGAAGACGGTCATGCAGCATGTAACCGGACTCCATTTCATCAATAATGTGATCTTCTTGACCCGTTTCGGGAACATGCGCGACAACTTCATGAAAATGCGGATTGAACGGGCGATCGGCGGTTTCGATCCGCGTAAGACCGTGCAGTTTGAGGATATCGAAGAGCTGTTTCTCCACCCGTTTAACTCCCGAAACGAGCGTCTTGAAATTTTGCTGCAACGCTTCTTCCCCGGAAGCGTTCACGGAAGCCGTGTTCGCGTGATTGACGGCTCGCTCAAAATTATCCAGCACCGGAATAATTTCCCTCAAGATCCGCTCTTGGCTGAATTTGATGAAATCGTCCTTCTCCCGCGTGTTCCTTTTTTTCGCATTTTCGAAATCTGCCGCGGCAAGAAGAAATTTCTCGCGTAACCCCTCCAATTCCTGGACCCTTTTTTTGAGGTCTTCGTATTCCTGCGCCGGGACCTCGACCTTGTCGTTCTTGGCCGCGGGCTGCGCGGGCACGGGTTCTTGTTTTTCGACGCCGGAATTCTTTGGATCTTTTTCGGAAGAATGATTTTTTTTAGAATGAGCGTGCATCAGGATTCAGGCTCCATGCGTTCAAGGGTGCCGGCAACTCCCCGTAGTCTTCTCCCGTGCCGCAGCGGGCGGTCACGATCGAGCAAGGCCCCACCGGTCGCGAAGTCTCGATATGGGTTTCGATAACTCCCCGAAGAATATTATTTTGTCTTTGGGATAGTGTTTCCATTGGGCGGGTATGATAGCAAAAAAAACCCGGAATGAGAAGCGGGGGTTATCTTCGGGCGTTATCTTTGATCACATGGTACATAGTACGCCGTTCGGTAAATTCGAGTGATAATTCCCACCCCCCTCCTTTTTCCTTCCCCCCTGAAGGGGAGAGGCCTCCGGCTTTACGAGCCGACACGCTCGGAGAGGTTAGGGGGAGGGGCTGAAATCCTTACCGGATTTCCCGAACGCGGTACTATACCCAACGAAATTGAATCTGCGGAAGTCGAAAGCGAATCTGTAGAGGGAACGCAGCCCCAAAAAGTTCGCAATCCTAATTTCATTGGGTATAGCAGTCGCCGCCAAGCTCGCTATGTACCATGTCCTCTGTACCAAGTATTGACCCGAACTACTCTTGCTTCGGCTCTTCTGACGGATTCCCCTTGTCACCGTGCTTGCTCTTCATTCTTTCCTGATGCAGCGCCTGCATTTTCGCAAATTGCTCGGGCGTAAGAATCTCTTTCATGGCGAAGAGGCCGTCGATCTTCCGGGAGAACATTTGCGCTTTAAGCGCGCTTATTTCCCCGACCAGCCCGTTCACGCCCTCGCGAGTCGCGCCTGGCTTTGCGATCGCCTCGTGAAGCGCCTGCATCTTTATCTTGAGCTGTTCGCGCGCCGCCTTGTTATTTTCCTTTTTGGCTTCACGTTGCGCTTTAAGTTTCTCCTTCTGCTCCGCGGTAAGGTTCAGATCCTTGAAGAACTCTTTCCCTTCCCCCTGTTTATAGCCCTTGCCGCCCGCCGGGTGATCCCCATCATTTTCAGCATAAGCCACCACGGGCCCCGCGGCCATCAACCCTGCCACCGCCAAAACTGTTGCGATCTTCGTTAATTTGTTTTTCATTTTGAGACCCTCCCCTTTTCTATCCGCTGAGACCGCGCGCGTTCTACAAAAGTTCCCTCATTCGCTTATTTCTTTGAAAACGGCGTCATAATCTTTCAGGTCCCCGTTCATGAGATCCGTATTCCCGGCACCCAGCTCTCCCAGGAACGTCATCTGCTCGAACACATAGCCATAGACCGGATCCGCGTAGCGGGGCGGCCACTTCGCGAGTACTATAACTCCCAGGATCAGAGTCGTCACAAACGCCGCGTGAAAGACCGGTTGCGGCATCCTCAGCAGAGACACCCAGGCATTCGCCCATTTTCCGAGCCCATTCCCGGAACGCGATCGTTCCGTCTCAATTTTTTCGCGGATCTTCTGCCAAACAACGTGATCCGGCCGCATTTCTTCCGCCCCTTCGAAGGGAATCACGGCGGTCCTTTGAACGGCTTCAAAGAACTCGCGGCAATCCGCACATCCCGCAAAATGCCGCTCAACCTCGGCGCGCTCTTCGGCGTCCAATTCCTTATCCAAATATTCCGTCATAAGCTTGTCTTGCGCTTTTTTACATTCCATGGCTCGCGACCTCCTTTTGCCCGAGGGCCATCAAGGTCTCCCGGGCTCTTTTGAGCCTCGATCGGACCGTATTGATGTTAATGCCGAGACTCGTTGCAATTTCCTGATAATCCATCCCCTCGATCTCGCGGGAAAGAATGCAGACCCGTTGATCCGGATTCAATTGATTCAGCAAGGCATTTAATTTTTTTTCAACCTCTTCCGCTTCCAGACGCTTTCCGGCTTCCGGCTGCGTCACGGTCGCGGGGTCTTCAAAGATCTCCTCGATTTCGCGCGTTGTCACGCGGCTTCTTTTTTTCGCATGATTGATCGCCGTATTGACCGCGATCCGATAAAGCCATGTTTTAAAAGAGGATTCGAATCTAAAAGAGCCAAGACCGCGATGAATCCTGAGAAACACGTCCTGCGTTACTTCCTCGGCGTCCTGTTTTGTATTCACGACGCGGTAAGCCAAAGTGTAAACATATCCGCAAGCCCGTTCATAGACCTCCCGAAACGCCCTCATGTCTCCTTCGCCGGCTTTAACTAAAAGTTCTTTTTCAATGTCCTGCATAGGATATCCCTTAAGCTCCACCCCTTTGACAGCCCCGGCACTCCGAAAGTTCCCCGCCTGCCTCAAAAACACATGGCCTGATCTTTTGGATCAGGCCATGTTTCCAATCTCATTTCTAAAAATCCGCGGTATTAAAATCCGAGTTTCTTTTTCAGATTCTCTTCGGTTTTTCGGACTGCTTCGGCCGCTTCTTCGGCTTGTTTCTTGGCGCAAATGACGACACGGTCGGCTTTGCGTTTGGCCAAGATCCTGTCTTTTTCCATCCCCTGCTTGCCAAGCGTCGCAAACCAATCTCCGACCCGGGAGAGGGGGGCATCCTTGGTGCAATCGGACGCATAAGCGGTTATGGGGATTCCGCCGAACACAAGCGTGAAAACAAAGAACGCGATGACGAGTTGACGCATGGTGCTATCCTTTCGTTGGTTTGGATCTTGCGACAAACGCGCGCCATTATAAACAAAAAATCCGCCCCATCGACTTTCAAAATCGACGAGGGGGTTCTTAGAAAACACCTGCCTGCTTATAATAATCGAAGATCGTTTGGGCGGCATGAATAAACGCCGCGGCAAGAAAATAGGTCAAAACCAGAACGATCGCGGTGATCATGATCTTCTTGCGCCGGCTATATCCCGGATGGAGCCACACCAGCGGCAAAGCGAACGGCCCCACGGTCAAAAAACTGACGACCAGAACCGGGGTCTTGGCATACCACGGCGTTTTGGGAGTTGGGCGGGATTCCGCAAAAAATTCATTACAATGTTTACACTTGATCGCCTCGTCTTGGATTTCTTCCGCGCAAAAGGGACACTTTTTCATATCAAGACCTCTTGAATAAGCGTTTGAACCGCGATAAAAAATAAGTCACCGGGCCACTTTCGTGAGAGAGCGCAGCGCCACAAAAAATACAGGTCAGGTTCTTCGCAGGCGCCTCTTTTTTACAGGAGGAACAAACGATTAGCTTTGGCTCTGCGGTTTCTTCCCGATCCCATTTCTTTTGAAGCCGCTGCGGCGGCTCCTCGTCCTTCAGTTCCCAATCCTTCGGTCCTTCGTTATCGTCAAACATGAAAACTCCTTCACCCCCCTTCAAAGCCAGACTTTGACGGGGGTGACTCTACCCCCTAGTACCGCATGACATTCGAATTTAGGGGTA
>JAHFHJ010000111.1 GCA_023246985.1 Candidatus Omnitrophota bacterium
ATCGATTAATTGATTGGCGAATTTTCCATGATTTACCGCGGATGGAATCCGATGGGGCCTTTGGGCTTCGGGGCGGGGGCGGGTGGGTTCAGCATATTCCGAATGGCCTCGAAGACGATTATAATAAAACGAATATGTTGGCTCTGCCGGAAGGGAGAGGAGAGCGAAATTTGATGGGCCGCATGTTATCATCATCCGTGAGCGATTTTAAATTAGTTTCATCCATGCGCCCCAAGGGAGACCAACCCGAAGCCATTCAAAAGCTGGTCGAAGGGTTCCGGGCGGGAAAGCGGGAGCAGGTCCTCAAAGGCGTCACCGGTTCCGGCAAGACCTTCACCATGGCGCACGTGATCGCCCAGCTCGGGCTTCCCACGCTTTTAATCTCGCACAATAAGACCCTCGCGGCGCAGCTTTATTCCGAACTCAAGGAATTCTTTCCCGGGAATGCCGTCGAATATTTCGTGTCCTATTACGATTACTACCAGCCCGAGGCCTACATTCCGCATACGGACACCTATATCGAAAAGGACGCTTCAATCAATGAGGACCTCGACCGTCTGCGCCTTTCCGCCACAAGTTCCGTTCTTTCCCGCAAGGACTGCATTATCGTTTCGAGCGTCTCCTGCATCTACGGCCTCGGCGCGCCGGAGGATTGGCAGGGTCTTCTCATCACGATCGCGAAAGGCGAGCCCGAGGATCGCGATCAATTCCTGTCGGGTCTGATCCGGCTTCAATATGAACGAGTAGAGACCGAACTGCGCCGCGGAACATTCCGGGTGCGGGGAGGCAGGATCGATCTTTTCCCGTCCTACGGAGAAAATCCTTATCGTATCGACTTTGGATCGGACAAGATCGGGCAGATCCTGCTTTTGGATCCTATCAAGCTCAAATCCGTCAAAGAAATCGACCAGCTCGCGATCTATCCCGCCAAGCATTTCGTGACGCCCACGGAACGGCTTGAGAGTGCGATCGTTTCGATCCGGCAGGAAATGAAAGAGCATGTGAAAAATCTCACTGCGGAGGGAAAGGACCTCGAGGCCAAACGGTTGGAATCGCGGACGCTCTACGATCTCGAGATGCTTCGGGAGGTCGGCTATTGCTCGGGGGTCGAGAATTATTCCCGGCACCTTTCCGGCCGCGCGGCGGGCTCCACGCCCTACACGCTCCTTGATTATTTTCCCGAGGATTTTTTGATCATCATCGATGAATCGCATCAGAGCGTGCCCCAGATCCGCGGCATGTTTAACGGGGATGCTTCGCGCAAGCGGGTGTTGGTCGACCACGGTTTCCGCCTGCCGTCGGCGTTGGACAACCGGCCGCTGAAATTTCAGGAGTTCGAGGCGAAGATCAAGCGATGCCTTTTCGTCTCCGCGACGCCGGGGCCTTACGAGATGAGCCGCGTCCGGGAAGCGGCGGAGCAGATGATCCGGCCGACCGGTCTTATCGATCCCGAGATCGAGGTCCGCGAGACCGAAGGTCAGATCGACGACTTGATCGCGGAGATCAAGAAGCGCGCCACGGTGAATGAACGCACGATCGTGACGACGCTCACCAAAAAGATGGCCGAGGATCTGAGCCGTTATCTCAAAGAGCTCGGGATCCGGGTGAATTATATCCACTCCGAATTTGACGCGTTCGAACGCGTGGAGATCCTCCGGGATCTGCGGCTTAAGAAATACGACTGCGTGATCGGCGTGAATCTCCTGCGCGAGGGGCTCGATCTTCCGGAGGTGTCGCTCGTGATCGTGCTCGACGCGGACAAGGAAGGGTTCCTCCGGAGCGACGTTTCGCTCATCCAGATCGCGGGCCGCGCCGCCCGCCACATTCACGGCAAAGTCATCCTGTATGGCGATAAAGTGACGGACTCCATGAAGCGGGCGATCGACGAGACCGCGCGCCGCCGCAAGATTCAGGAAGCCTACAACCGCGCCCATCACATCACGCCCGTTTCGATCAAGAAAGAGATCCAAGAGGGAATCGAGAAATGGAAAAAGGCCGAGGAATTCGTCCATGACGCGGTCCATGAATCCGGGCGGGAATACCAGGCCAAGAACTATCTCGCGTTCCTGAAACAGCGGATGGAAGTTTGCGCCCGGGCGCTGGAGTTCGATAAAGCCGCCCGCTATCGCGACGAGATCCGCCGCATTGAATCCGAAAGCGGCGCGAAAGAAAACCTCCTCGGCCGGAAACGGACAAAGAAGTGGATAAAGCGTTGATTCCCAAGGAGAATCTGATAGAATACCGCCCTGCTTCAAAGTTGTTCTTTACGGTTAACGGCGCGGGGCAATTCTGCGAAGCAAAGATAGTCCCGCAATCAGGTTCTAGAAATTAATCGTCGCGGGGTGGAGCAGCTCGGTAGCTCGTTGGGCTCATAACCCAAAGGTCGCAGGTTCAAATCCTGCCCCCGCTACCAATCAGGAAAAATAGCCTCGGCTTTGTGCCGGGGCTATTTTTTTGTCTGGCAATGGACAGGATTTGAAGGAAGCGCTTGCAGGCAAAGCTGACGGATGTCAGGTTTGCAAGTGCGGGTGGCCGACCTGAAGCGAAGCGGAAGGCGCCAAATCCTGCCCCCGCTACCAGTTACAAATAGAGAAGCCATCGGGAGTTAACCCCGGTGGCTTTTTTACTTTCCAGCCGTAAATTACCGACCGAGGGCGAAATCGAGGGCGGTCTGTGACTATTTAAATAGAATTGAGCTAAATGCTTATGCACTTGAGTTCCGTTGTTTAAGTTGAGCCAGATGGTAATCTAAGCTTGAACGGGACTTAAGTGCATATTGCACGGAAATGCCAGTTGGTTTATCCACCTCCTACTGACTAAAGTCTCAAGTTGGTGAAATAAATTTTCACGAACATCGATTAGATCCATTAAACCCGTCAGAAAGACCCCAAATCCGCCGGAAACCATTCGGCAATAAAAACATCAATTCCCAAACAAGCCCCTCATGGGAGGTCGAGTTACGACATGGCCATTCACACCAAACGAACATTTTTATAGAAATAAATTTTTCAGTGGATTTACACAGCTGATCATTGCGGCCCAGAACTTGGGAGAATCAAAAACAATAGCTTTCCTTCACTCCGAAAACAGTAACTGTCAGCAAGACCTTGAAGAATCTTTGGGAATCAGCTTGCCCGAAGCCCGCCCTGGATGCAGCCGACCACTTCCTTTCGATTTCAAGATGAAGAAAGGGAGTGGTCGGGTGCAAGCTTCAAGGGCGAAGGGCAAGCGCTGATTGAACTTAAGCACGGTTGCCCCGGCGGAACCGTCTCCCCTACCTCATTCCACCAGCCGGCATGGGCTTTGCTATCCCATCAATTGCCGCGATCGTTCCAGCGGGTTCCAAATAATGCTTTACAGGTTATCTGGCTAGCATTATTCTATTTCACGTAAATTGCTTGTGAAGCAATTAAGGAGAAATAGAATGAAGCCGTATGGAAACAAGCTGGGGCGATTGGAAGCTCAATTTTTCGCCTACACTCAATTTAAACGGAAGCAAATGGTCCGTTGTGGGGAGATCGCCAGGGCTCTCGAAATCACCCCTAAACAAGAACTGGAACTTCTGAGCCGGATGGCCCGGCGCCGGTGGATCACGCGGATTCGGCGCGGTTACTATGCCGTCCCCGAACGTCTTCCGCCGGGCGGCAACTGGTCCCCCGGAGAATATGGGGCGCTGGCGCTTTTGATGGAAGACCGGAAAGCCCGGTATCAGATTAGCGGACCTAGAGCCTTCAACTTTTACGGATTCGATGATCAGATGCCAAACTGGATCGTTGTTTACAATGACCGGATCTCAGGAGAACGGAAAATAGGAAAGCTTCGCTATATTTTCATCAAGATCCCGATCTTCCGTCTCGGAGATGTTCATTCGTTCCGGGCCGGGGACGGAACGCCTGCTATATACTCCTCTAAAGCACGGACCTTGATCGATGCGATTTGCGATTGGTCCCGTTTTAACGGTATTCCGCGCGCTTTTCGCTGGATTCGTAACGCTGTCGCCCAAGATCCAAAAATGACCAGGCAGCTTGTAAAGGCAGCCCTCAAATATGGCAATCAAGGTACCCTTCGGCGGCTTGGGTTTGTTTTGTCGCGCTTGAACGTCAAGAAAGAGCTTTTGACTCAACTGCGCCAGGCAATCCGGCCTTCCAAATCTCTGATACCTCTTGTACCCACCGCACCGGTCAGAGGCAAAATCGATTCTGTATGGGGGATTATAATCAATGAATCCTGAAACTTCCCCAATAGATCCCGAAACGCTTTTGCTCATGGTTCGCACGACCGCAGAACGGACGGGTTTTGACGCACGGCTTGTTGAAAAGGATTATTATTGTTCCCTTCTCCTGAAAGGTCTGAATGCGGAAAAAGGCGGCTTGATCTTTAAAGGCGGCACATGTATCAGCAAGGTCTTTTCTGATTTTTACCGTTTAAGTGAAGATCTGGATTTTTCTATCTCGATAGCGGCTGGGGATACGCGAACTGTTCGCCGGAAAAAAATTGATCCTTTTAAAAAATCCGTGGCTGACCTTCCGGAGAATGTGCCCGGCGTGCGTATTGTAGAGGTGCTCACAGGGCGTAATGTATCGACGCAATATGTATCATCGATCGGCTATGCCTCGGTGATTAGCGGCCGTGAGGAAACTGTTAAGCTTGAGATCGGCGTTCGGGAACCTCTGATGTTGCCTTTTGAAGAACGGTTGGCGTTGACCCTTTTAAAAGATCCGTTTTCAGGCAAGGATGTGTTGCCTCCGTTCCCGATATCCGTGATCAATGAACAAGAAGCATGGGCTGAGAAAACTCGCGCGGCACTGGCCCGCTTGGAGCCTGCCATCCGTGATTTCTTTGACCTGGATTACGCGATCCGGAACGGAAAAGTGGTCATGGAAAATAAAGAATTTCTTGAACTAGTTCGGAAGAAAATAACGGTTCCCGGGACAGATCCCATGAGTCTTTCGAAAGAAAAGCGAGAGGAACTTGTCCGTCAGATCGGCACTGAACTGCGACCGGTGCTTCGCAGCCAGGATTTTGAAAAATTCGATCTTGACCGTGTCTGGAAAATCCTGACCACGCTGGCGGAGAAATTGAAATAGCTGAGAAGCGCGAATTGGGTACTACCTAATCAATTAGGTAATGAATTGGGTAATGGCCGGTTCAAT
>JAHFHJ010000112.1 GCA_023246985.1 Candidatus Omnitrophota bacterium
GGGCAATAGAGGATTCGGCGCCTTCCGCTTCGCTACAGGTCGGCCACCCGCCCCGCGAATATGACATCATGTCATATTCGCCTGCAGGGCTCCCTTCGAATCCTCTATAATAGTCCGGATCGCCCTTATAAAAATGAAAATAAAGCCCTGGGCAATAGAGGATTCGGCGCCTTCCGCTTCGCTACAGGTCGGCCACCCGCCCCGCGAATATGACATCATGTCATATTCGCCTGCAGGGCTCCCTTCGGATCCTCTATAGCAGTCCGGATCGCCCTTATAAAAATAAAGACCTGGGCAATAGAGGATTCGAACCTCTGACCCCTTCCGTGTGAAGGAAGTGCTCTAACCAACTGAGCTAATTGCCCGCAGCCGCCGCGTCTTACGCGCTTGCACAATGGCGCAAGTGCCGAAGCCCGACAAAAAAATGCGCCCTACGCCCGGCCGGAATATTCTCCGGTTTCCGTATTGACCTTGACCTCGTCCCCCTCGTTGACGAAAAGAGGAACATTGAGCTTGAGACCCGTTTCGCAGACCGCGATCTTGGTCGTATTCGAAACGGAATCGCCCCGGATCCCCGGAGGCGCTTCGGTTACCTTAAGCGCCACCATGGAAGGAAGCTCCGGAAAAATGGGTTTATCCTCGTAGAAATCAATCTTGATTTCCATGCTTTCCTTCAAATAATATTTTTTATCGCCGAGGATTTCCTCACTCATCGCGAACGAATGATAAGTCTCCATGTCCATGAAGTGGTAGCCCGCATTATCCCGATAGAGAAACTGGCATGTTTTCGGATCCAGGGTGATCCTTTCGAGCGGCTCATCCGGCGCGAACCGAGTCTGAACGATCCTGCCATTCTTGAGATTCTTCAGGGTAATCTGGAAAAAAGCCCTCAAGTTCCCAGGCGTGCGGTGGGTGGCTTCCGTGACGAGGCACATCTCATTCTGATAAAGAACGATAGCCCCTTTTTTGGCGTCTCTTGCCTGCATTTATTTCCTCTCTCGAGTCCCAATCCTTATCATCCCGACGGCCCTCAGTGAAAAGAGAATGAAAGCCGGGATAGAAGGTCCCTATTCCGATCTCGAAGGAGCGGTATTATACAATAAGGGAACGGGAGGGCAACCCTGATCTTTATCCGTCAGTCGCAACGGGCGATCAGGACGGTTCAAGTCGTCCTTCAAAAACAAAAAAAGTCCCCGGCCACCGCTTTAACGGCCTTCGGAAATGCTGATAACCGAAAGCATGCGCTCCGGATTTTGCCTCTCCACACGGTAGGAAAAAAACTTTTTGTTCTCGCAAACAGTGCAAAGTCCCGCGTCGAAGATCTGCCCTTCCGGGATTCCCCGTTTCACAAGCCGGCTTTTGATCGATCCGCAAAGGTCCAAATGCCCTTTGAGGGCATCCTGGGCGAAATAGAATCCCGGAAAAAATCCGAGGAATTCTTTTCCCACTTCATAGTGGCAGCGCCGGATCGAAGGCCCGATCGCAATCCGGAGATCCGTCGTCCGGGTTTTGAATCTCTTCTCAAAGGTCTTGAGCATCTGATTGAGGAGACCCTCCTTCACGCCTTTCCATCCGCCATGCGCGATCCCGGCGGCTTTGCGGATGGGATCCCAGAAAAAAACAGGCGCGCAATCCGCGGTCCTTATCCCAAGCACCAGCCCCGGAACCCGCGTGACAAGCCCGTCCGCCGCAGTTTCTAAAAATGCCCTGTCCGGATTTTCCGCCACAACCACCTTGCTTCCGTGGACCTGCTTGACCCTCACAAGATTTTCAGGCCTCAGCCCAAGCGATCGGAGGAATTCCCCGCGTTTAGAATGATCAAAAATGCGGGAATGAAAGCCGGCAACGACTCCCGGCCCGAGAGAATCAAGACGGTAGATCCCCGCGGGATTTTCCGGAAGGGTCATGACCGTGAGGGTCATGACCGCGAACCCGAGGCCGTAGCCCGGGAAGGCGTTTTGAAAAATTTTTCCGCGGTCAAAAGTTTTTCGGCTTTCCGGATCTCGGGATCCGCGTGAAAACGATCGCGAAGAGCGCCGTGGTTCAAATAATTATTGATCGCCAGGAGGATCATGCCCTGGTCCAGCGCCAGATATTTCCTCGCGACTTTTCCGGTCGCGACGGTCACGGCGTCATAAAATCCATACTCTCCGTAGATGTCGTAAAGCTCGATCAACTTACGAAGATTCGCCGCGACCCGCTCCGGCGCGTATTCCAAAGCCAGAACGCTCGCGTGCGGAGTCACCACGCCGGATTTATAGCCTCTGACGCCCATCACCTTCGCGCCATATTCCGAGTACCCGCCCTCGGGGACCGAGCAAGGGCTCATGCCCCACACCGGCATTTTCAATTCGTCTAACGCATAGCGGATCTGTCCCTGAACGTGCGCCGCGTTGTTGCCTCCCAGCCCGTCCGGAGCGAGCTCCTTCTCTTTAAGCGCCACCGAAGGCATCAAGGCCTCAAAGGCCGATCCGCCCCAACTCGGCACGAAGCGGAGGTCTTTCCATGCGTAATGTCCCCCCGCATACTTGTATCCCGCGAGCGTGGTTTCCACGCGATCTTTCGGCGGCTGGGACTGCCAGACATACGACGCCGGAAATGTCCGGACCAATCCTTCGAACCAATGAGCTTCCGGCACATCCCCGCGCGCGACCGCGATATAACTTGTGACTCGAGATTCCGTATAAAAAACGCCGTAGTGATAATCCGAATAGACATTCAAGTTTTCGTAAAAACCGTGGAACATCTGTTTTTCAAGCGGATCATAGAAGAAATTGAAGTTTCCGCGCTTCAAAAGGCGCGCCGCCTGCTCCGCCAGCTCGCGCGGGAAGGCGCTTTTCACCACCGAGAGCCCGAGCATCAGCCATCCGCTATCCACAGACGAAACAAAATAGCTCGTCCGCTCCAGAGTCGTCGTATCGTAATAGTTATAGGGGAATCCGCTCGAGTGGTACTCCAGCTTCTCAACCGTCGCGAGCGTCTTCTGAACGCGCCCGACGGCGTCTTGACGCGCGATAAAGCCGAGGTCGTACGCGCTCACGACCGCCATCAGATAAACCCCGATATTCGTGACGCTCGTATAATCCCCGACCCAGGTCGCCGCGTCGAGAGGCGCGGTTTCTCCGAATTGGACCGTATCCAGAGGAAGCGCGTGCTCCTTGTCGAGGATCTTGTCAAAAAACTCCCAGGTGTCCCGGGCGACCTCCTTCAAAAATCCCGCATCCCCTTGGGGGAATTTTTTTTTGACGCTCAGATGTTTCGGAAATCCGCGCAAACGGCTCACAAGGAATTTTTCGAATTCAAGCGGCTCCAGCCGGACGGAAGTCTTTTCGATCTTCCGGGGCGGAAAATCCACGGCGCTCGGACCGGGCGCCCCCGTCTTCACAAATCGAATATTATCGAGATAAATCTTGCCGGATTTTTTCGTGACATATCCGTCGTTAAAAATAATGACAAGCTCCTCCAGGGGCTTATAGCTCATGCGCGGCGTCTTCCACGCCTCGGGGTTTGAGAAATCAACGAGACCCGTCATGGCATTCAGCGGAATGCTGACGGTCCGCCACTCCTTTGTCACGGGAACTTGGGCGGCCCCGCCGACCTTTTCCACGCATTGCGGATCCAGGCATTTTTTAATCTCAAGGCGAAAGCGTTCCGTAAATCCCGCTTTTTCATCGCCCTTGATCTCAAATTCCAGATGATCGTAGGAGCTCGCGTCAAACCCCATCAACTGGGTCCAGAAACCGTTCTGGGCGGGAATATTGGAATCCACGCTGTAGGCAAGGCTAAGAACCCGGGTCATCTCCCCGTTCTTGCCCGGCATCGACGCCACCCGCGGATCGGCGTAAGAATTATTGATATCCGCGGGATTGATATTCCAGTCGCCGCTTTCGCCGCCGAGGTTGTTCATGATCTTTTCTCCCTCCGCTTCAAAATCCGCGACCAGGGCGATTCCGGGAGCGTCACCGGACGCCGCGCTCTCCCGTTCCGGCGTTGGTTGCGAGAGTCCTTGGGAACACCCGCCGTGAAAGACCATCCAACATAGAAAAAAAATTGAGGAGATTTTTTTCATAGATACTTTTTGAGCTTTTTCCAGGTCTCCGGCCCGACCGTTCCCGTGGCCGCAAGCCCCTTTGCTCTCTGGAAGTTCCGGACGGACGCCTGGGTCCTTTTGCCGTAGAATCCCGTGGGATTGCCTTTAAAATATCCCGCGCGCTGAAGCGCCTTCTGGATCTTCGAGGTCTCTTGGTGCGAGGGCCTGTCGGGCGCTTCGACAATCGGCTTGAGCGTCTTCCCGGTAGAAACAGACTCGATCCTCCTCAGGTCGGACCAAAGATACTGCCGTCTTGGGCTCCCCATGAGACCGACAAAGATCATTTTGCCGTTCGCCTGCACCCGCCCGGCGAAACAGTGGCGCGCGCCGCGGGTCCAGCCGGTCTTGCCGATCACGCTGCCCGTCCGCCAAAGCATCTTGTTACAATTGTTCAAAGGGATCTTCCGTCCGCCGCGGCTGCAGATCACCGTGCTTCGGATCTTCAGCGTGCCCGTGATAAAGGGATATTTCGAAGCCGCCATCATGATCCTCGCGAGATCATAGGCCGTCGAATACTGTCCGGAAGCCGGAAGGCCGTTAGGATTTACGAAATGAGAATGATCGGCTCCGATGCTTTTTACTTTTTGATTCATCAGTCTCGCGAACGCGGGTTTTGAGCCCGCCGTCAGGATCGCGAGAGCTTCGGCGGCGTCATTGGCGGATTTGATCAGGGCCGCGCGGATGAGATCGCGCACATAAAAGCGCTCCCCCGCGCGGAGGCCGATCTTGGAAGGCTGGATGTATTCCAATCCGGGCGGGATCTGAACGACTTGATCCACGGAAAGATGGTCTAAAGCGACCATCGCCGTCAGGAGCTTGGTGGTGCTGGCCGGAGCCCGCTTGGCATGAGGCTCCTTCGCGTAAAGGATCTGCCGGGTTTGCCCGTCCAGGAGGACCGCGGAGGGCGCGACGAGCGTGATCGAACCCGCCCGCGC
>JAHFHJ010000113.1 GCA_023246985.1 Candidatus Omnitrophota bacterium
TTAATAAGCTTTTAAAAAGCTTAAGGAGTAAAGACTCTTTTATGAAGACAGATAATCTAACGTCGGCGCAAGAAGCGGTAAAACCCGGGAAGGGTCTCGTTTTTAGAAGGTTTTTCACAAAGCCGAACGTACACCCGCTCGAAGAAATCAAATATGTCAAGCGCAGCTCGGTGATCACCAATCCCGACGGCTCCGTAGTTTTTAAAATGGAAAATGTGGAAGTACCGGAAAGCTGGAGTCAGCTTGCGACCGATATTATTGTTTCAAAATATTTCCGCAAAGCCGGGGTTCCTGAAACGGGTTCAGAAGTGAGTGTACGACAGGTCGTGCGGCGTATCGCCCACGCCATTCGCGTGGCGGGTGAAAAGTTCGGCGGCTATTTCAAAACCGCGGGAGATGCTCAGGTCTTCGAAGAGGAAATGCTGCATCTTCTCATCCATCAGAAATGCGCTTTTAATTCTCCGGTCTGGTTCAACTGCGGCCTTGACCTTTATGGCATCCAGGGCGGCGGCGGTAACTCTTATTGGGATCCGGTCACGGACACGATCCGCCAGGCTACGGATTCTTATTCGCATCCTCAGTGTTCGGCTTGTTTTATCCAGTCCGTGGACGATAGTCTGATGTCCATTTTCGATCTTATCAAGAACGAAGCGCGGCTTTTTAAATATGGGTCCGGGACCGGGACGAACTTTTCGAAGCTTCGCGGTCGCCAGGAGAAGCTTTCAAGCGGCGGAACCTCGTCAGGCCTCATGTCCTTTTTGGAAGTGTTGGACCGCGGAGCGGGCGCGACGAAATCCGGCGGAACCACGCGCCGTGCGGCGAAGATGGTGTGTCTGGATCTCGATCATCCTGAGATCATGGATTTTATCAACTGGAAGGTTCGCGAAGAAAAGAAAGTCGTGGCACTGATCGCGGCGGGTTATTCTTCCGACTTCAACGGCGAAGCCTATAAAACGGTGGCCGGCCAGAATTCCAACAACTCGGTCAGGATCTCTGATGAGTTCATGCACGCCTATTTGACCGACGGTAAATGGCAAACGCGCTTCCGCACCACGGGGGACATCTACGAGACTTTTCGGGCCAAGGATCTGATGGATCAGATCGCGTTTGCGGCCTGGGCGTGCGCCGATCCGGGTGTCCAGTTCGATACCACGATTAACGATTGGAACACCTGCGCCAATACCGACCGCATTCACGCGTCCAATCCTTGCTCCGAATACATGTTTCTGGACGATTCGGCATGTAATCTGGCCTCTATTAATGTCATGAAGTATCAGCGGCCGGACGGAAGCTTTGATATTGAAGGATTTCGCCACACGGTTCGCGTTTTTATTACGGCCATGGATATTCTCGTGGATTACGCGTCGTATCCGACCGAAATGATCGCCAGAAATAGCCACGTCTATCGGCCGCTGGGTATCGGTTACGCCAATCTCGGGAGTTTACTCATGGTCAGCGGCATTCCCTATAACAGTCCGCAGGCCTCCGCGATCTGCAGCGCACTGACAGCCATCTTGACCGGGCACGCGTACAGGACCTCTGCCGAGATCGCGGCCTCCAAAGACGCTTTTCCGGATTATAAAAGAAATGAAAGCTCCATGTTGCGCGTGATTGAGAAACACCGCGCAGCGGCGCACAAGATCCCGACCGAGCATTGCTGGCAGGATATCCTGGTCGCGGCGCATGAAGATTGGGAGGATGCTTTCGAGATCGGGAAATTATACGGATATCGCAACGCGCAAGTCTCCGTCATCGCGCCGACCGGCACGATCGGACTCCTCATGGATTGCGACACCACGGGGATCGAACCCGATTTCGCGCTCGTGAAGTTTAAAAAACTTGCGGGCGGCGGTTATTTTAAGATCATCAACCAAAGCATTCCCGTGGCGCTTCATAAGCTCGGATACTCCGAAAACGAAATCCAGCATATCATCGAATACGTTCAGGGCACCTCTCGCCTGGAAGGGACCCCCGGGATCAACCGCAAGACTTTGGCGGCCAAGGGTTTCACGAGCCCCGAGCTGGATAAGATCGAGTCCATGCTGCCGTCGGTTTTTGATCTCAATTTCGCGTTTACGAAATGGACGCTCGGGGAAGACACGCTGAAGCGCCTCGGTTTCAAGCCCGAGGATTATGGCCATCTCCGGTTCAATGCGCTTGAAGCGCTTGGATTTTCAAAAGCGGAGATCGAAGAAGCCAACAACGGGATCTGCGGCAAGATGACCGTCGAAGGCGCGCCGTTCCTCAAAGACGAGCATTTGCCGGTTTTCGATTGCGCAAACCGATGCGGTAAATACGGCAGGCGGTTCATCGAGCCCATGACGCACGTTCGGATGATGGCCGCGGCGCAACCCTTCATCTCCGGGGCCATTTCCAAGACCGTGAATCTTCCGCATGAGAGCACGGTCGAAGAGATCGAAAAGATCTATGTCGAATCCTGGAAAATGGGGCTCAAGGCCGTGGCGCTTTACCGGGATGGCTCCAAGCTTTCTCAGCCGTTGAATAGCAAGTCCGGTGATTCGTCTTTGGAAAAAAAATCGGAAAAGAAGAATGAGATCCAGGCGACACATCCTCCGGCGCTGCAACGCAAGCGCCTATCGAAGAAACGCGACGGAATCACGGTGGAATCCCGCGTCGGAGGCCAGAAGATCTATCTCCGCACCGGAGAATACGCGGATGGATCGCTCGGCGAGATCTTTATCGATATGCACAAGGAAGGCGCGGCATTTCGCTCTATGATGAACTGTTTTGCGATCGCGGTTTCTCTCGGACTTCAGTACGGCGTGCCGCTTGAGGAATTCGTGAATGTTTTTACCTTCACGCGCTTTGAGCCGCAAGGACTCGTCGATCATCCGAATATCAAGCTTTCCACCTCGATCGTCGACTATATTTTTCGCGTACTGGGCATGGAATATCTGGGACTGACGGAATTCGTCCAAATTCCGCCCGAGCTCCAAAATCTCCAGATCCATAAAAGAACGGTTCCAAACGTCGCGCAAACGCCCATGATCGAGGCGCCTCCGCCCGCCAAAGACCCGCCTCCTCAGGCGAGTGTGGTGAAAAAGGACGCTTCGCTGAACGCCGCAGGAACGAATGAGTATCTTTCCAATATGATGGGAGATGCGCCTTTCTGCACGAACTGCGGTCATGTGACCGTGCGAAGCGGCTCCTGCTACAAGTGCCTCAATTGCGGCAATAGCATGGGCTGTTCCTAAAACAGTACGGCGCACGCGTTTTATATTTTCGCCGTATTCCGTACCCCGCACGCCTTAGGCGTTTCTGCCTTCGCTGGCTCTTTAAGGGAAAATGCGGTAGAATTTTTCTCTATGACGCCTCTTCGCGGTAGCATTTGTTGTTTTCCCCCGGGGATTTTTCTTCTTCCATGAATTCTCACGAATCCATTGAAGCGACCGAGAAGCTTTTCACGCGCACCCAGCCGCGCGCCTTCAGGGATTGGACCCGTTTTGCCGTTTATGCCCTGATCATCGGATTGTTCGCTTTTCTCCCGGTAACGCATCGGCTCGATCGTTTTGAAGCCCTCGTCCGAGATGGTTTTCTTAAAGCAGTTTCTTGGGGAAAAGCTGATTCCGGGATTGTTCTGATCGAAATCTCCGAGACGACGCTGGGGGAGATCGGTCCCTGGCCGTGGCCGCGGAGCTATCACGCGATCCTCGTCCGGCTTTTAGACGCATGGAAAGCCGCCGCGCTTGTCTTGGATCTCGATCTTTCCGAACCGATCGATCCCAAAAACGATAGGGATCTTGCGCAAGCGTTTTCCAGGATCGAGACGCCTTTTTATCTGCCGGTGGATCTGAAACTCCCAAAAGAGAAAAAATTCTGGGTGCATGGCATGCCTGTCGTGCTGGAGGAAGGCGACGGGAAAAAGAATTGGGTCCATGCCCTGCCCGAGTTTGAAAAATCGGCAAGGGGGGTGGGGCACAGTGATCTTGCGCCGGACGCGGACGGCATTCTGAGGCGTTTTGATCCGAGGGTGACGGAGGGGAAAGAAAGCCATCTTTTTCTGCCGCTCCGCGTGGCGTTCGAGCGACGGAAAAAATCTGTCCCGTTACTTCAGGAATGGGCGTCCCTGGAAGACCCTGAAGGGAAAGTCGTCATTCCGTGGAATGAGACATGGGATCGGGAGTTCACCCGCTACAATTACGCGGATCTGATCCATAGTTTTTACGCGATCCAGAAAGGATTGCGGCCGGTCATCGATCCCGGGAAAATCGCCGGAAAAATCTGCCTGGTGGGCCCTTCGGTTTCCGGCATTACGGAACTGAAGATCACGCCTATCCATATCGCGTATCCCAGGATCGATATCTACGCGCAGGTCCTTAACGCGGCGCTTACAGGAAATTGGGTGCGTCCGGTCCCTCTCTGGGGGAACATTCTTTGCTTGTTGGGGATCGGCGGCCTAACCCTGACTCTTTTTGTCATACTTCGCGGCGCATGGCCGCTCATGGCCGGTCTCTTGCTTGTCTTGGGATGGATCGCATTCTGCTTCACGGCGTTCACGCTGTGGCATCTGTGGTTCGATGCGGTGTATCCGGTTCTTCTCATGCTCGGTCTCTTCATTTTTTCGGCGATCCATGTCCAAATGACCGCGACGCGCGAAAAATCGCATCTTTTCCGTCTCGCCACGCGTGACGGGTTAACCGAGCTTTATGTGATCCGTCATTTCCGTCTCATCATGAACCAGATCGTGCGCGAAGCGCGCGTTCGCAAAGAGCCCTTGTCGGTCATCTTGCTCGATCTGGATAATTTTAAGAAGATCAACGATACTTACGGGCATCCCGCGGGGGATAGGGTCCTCAAAAAAACAGCAGAGATCATCCTTTCTTTCATTCGGAAAAGGCGGCCTTTCCGGGAGATCGATTTTGCGGCGCGTTACGGCGGCGAAGAATTCATCTTGATGCTCCGGAAAGCCGGCCTGAAAGAAGCCGCCCGGGTCGCGGCCGAACGCATTCGCAAGAAGATCGAAGC
>JAHFHJ010000114.1 GCA_023246985.1 Candidatus Omnitrophota bacterium
TCGGGATTGGCATTTTCGGAACTCTTGGCACAATCGTCCGAATTCCATTCCATCCCTGATCGCCGGCTTGTAATTATTTTTGATTGTAGTTCCTTTTTCTTTCTCAAGTCAACATTTTCCGTCGGATTTTCCGCTCCGGAAGGATATTCCTTGGAATAATGAGAGAACATCCGACCATTAGAAAACACCCTCTTTCTTCCAGGATATAATAGACTTCGGCGGTTTTGAGTACGGAGACATTATCTTTTGCTCAGCTTCACAACCCGCATGAGCCATAGCAGTAACGATAGGCGCGCTTGTCCTTGCGGGCGTTCAGAGGCTCGCGTCAATGGCGGGGTCTCCGGCGATGATCTCCTGACGGTCTTTCAGACGGCGCTTGAATCATCAGACTTCAAACACGATGCCGCCAATATGAAAATCCAGGATCTCCCGCACCCAGACCACGCGTCCTTTCCGTTCCATGACGGCCCCGGCGTTGTCATAGAGCTTGATCCGGAGAAGATACTGATCCCCCTGCTGGAACTGCGTCGCGGATTCAAGGCATATACCGCCCCGAGAGAGGTTGACGCAATAACCGCGGGATTCAAGACCCGAACCTTCGCCCCCGATGGACTTCAGCTCCACTTGCCCAAGGGAATTCTCCCTTCTGCTGAGTCGTTGTTCACGGGTCGCGCCAAGATCCAGAGAGTCTGCTAAAAGCTCCAAGAGGTACGAATAGTGCTTCGCCTCATCCGCAACAACCCTGGAAAGGCTGTTTTTGACATGGGGGTCGTTCAGCTGCACCATCGTGTCGCTCGCCACATAGATCATTTTCCTCTCCACGTGTGAGAGTTCTTCAAAATACCGGATATAATCGTTTCTAGTAAACATCTTGGTGAGATTCCTCCACGGTCTTGATCAATCCGGCGTAGATCTTTGCGTGAAACTCGGATTCTTTTCTAAGAAGAAGCAGCAATTCCTCAATGCGCGTCCGAACCTCTGGTTTGAAATCGGAAAGGAAGAAGGTGCTTTCAAGATGCTTGGTATAAAGAGGGATCGCGCGTTCTTCTTCATTGAGACCCCGATGGAGCATCTCGAACAATTCGTCTTTCGTCATATCAGATTCTTTATCATCGCGTCCCGGTAATAAGGATCACCGAGACCTTTTTTGAGAGCCTTAGCGGCTTCCGTTCCGGGCATGAACTTCCAATCGGTCTCTTTATCGACATTGAAAAGAACCAGGGCTTTCACTTCCGGCATGCGCCGCACCTCTTGAAGCGCTTCCTCGATCCAACGCGCTTTATCTCCGCCCTTTGAAGTCGTGCCGAATTCCGAAATGATCATGGGTTTTGGGTATTTCTTGACTCCTTCCGCGTAAATCCCGGAGAACAGGTCCTTGAAACTCCGCCACCGGCTCCAGGCACGGGTGACGCCCCAATTATAACCATCCAGGCCGATGTAATCCGCGTAATGTTCGCCCGGATAACAGCGGTCATATCGGTTCGAGTCAGGAACGTTTTCGGCGCTGATCGAAAAGACCCAGCGGACATTCGCCGCACCCGCCCGGTCAAAAGCTTCATGAACATATCTGAAAAGCTGCCGGTATTTCTCGGAACCGATCTTTTGTGCGGACCACGGGTACCAGTCGCCGTTCATTTCATGCGCAAATCTCAGAAAAACAGGTCGGCCGATCGTCTTGAGCCTCGTGGCGAATTCACGGAGATACGCGTCGTCCTTGCCGGCCAGCACGGCATCATAATCGATCGCCTGCTTCGTCTCGGCATGCCAGGGTTCCCATGTCAGCATCAGTACGCTGTCCGAACTATAAACATCGCGCATCACGGCTTCGTCTGGATACTTTCCCCAATCCAAAAAGGTCAGAACGATGGCGGGCCGTTTCCCGTAATCCTTCGCAAAGCTTTCGATTGAAGCTGCCGAGGGTCGGTCCATCCAAAAGGCTCCGACCAGACATCCTGATCCTCTCGGACCAGCACAGGAGCTGAACACCACGCAGGCCCCCACCATCCCTATTGAAATAATGGATTTTTTCACTTTATTTTTTTATTAAAGTAAAAAACGCTTGTGAAAATAAGAAAATTCCAGAAGGCCCAGAAACCATTCATGATCAAGGCGGGTTCATGCTCGTATACAAATCGATTCACGGCCCATACCGCAGCGATAAAGCATGCCGTCAAGATCGTAAGCTGCGGCCAGAGCACCCTGTAAGGAACGGCTTCCTCCTTTACCTTGGAAGTGATTCCGAATGCGATTTTGAAACCCAGAAGGGCGGCGAGCGCGGCTTCGAGATGAACAAAAAAGGCCGTCGCCCCCAAAAGTTGTCCGGTAATAACATCGTGAGGCTTATAGTTTCTTTTTCGAAGGGAAAAATAGAAAATGCTCATGGATAGCACTATATAGGGCAAAAAAGAAAGAAAGTACACGGACGGGTGGATAAAAAATGATGGCGCCCTGAAAAAGATATAAAGGAGCGGACCCAGAATCAAAATGAAGTAGGCGAGACCGCCCCAATAGTAGGTGCTGGAAAGCAAGTATTGGAACCATTGCCCCGGCCTCAACGAAAACGGCTTCGTGAAAAACTGCACTGCAAGTTTTTTGAAAACATGGCTGGTCCCCGCCGCCCATCGGAATTGCTGGGTGAAATAACCGATCAGGTCTTCAGGCCCCATTCCGAACGCGCAAACATGGTTGTAATAAAGCGAAGAAAAACCATGTGTGTGCAGCGAGAAGGAGGTCGCAAAATCTTCGGTCACGGTCGTTTCGTCCATCCCGCCGATGGCCCTGAGAGCGCTGACTCTCAAAATCACGTTCGTCCCACAGCAGAATGTTGAATCCACGATCCCCTTACCATCGCAAATGTATTCGTAAAAAACCGCCTGCTGGAGCACTGCCGCTCGCGCGACCCGGTTCGTTTCAATGTTCGTATAAAACTGCGGCGTCTGGATAAAGCTTAGTTTTTCATTCGCTTCCATGATCGGGACAAGCGGGTTGAGAAAATCCGGCATTGGGTTAGTGTCCGCGTCAAAGATCACCAAGTATTTTTCGGTCATTTGTTCGAGAAAATCGTTGATGATCCCGGCTTTGGCTCCATGCCGCGGTTTGGCGCGCCGGAAAAGTGTTATGCGATATTCGCGCGTAAGTTCCTCGGCTTCTTTGTGATATCGCTCCTCCGTGCTGTCATCCAGAAAATAGATCCGCTTGTTCGCATATTCGATGTTGTTGACCGTAAGGAATGTCTTGTCAAGCACTTCACGGGGCTCATGCCGTGCCGGAATGAGGATGGCAACGGCAGGCTGCTTTTTTTCTTCCATCGGCTTGGAATTTTTTAAAATAGCCGTCAGGTTCTGCGCTTTCTTCTGGCTCATAAGGACTGTCATCGAATACCCGATCCCGTGGAACAAGATGAAACCTTCGGCCAAAAGAACAAGGAGCGCGAAAACACCGTCAATCGCGGAATAGTTGGCTCTCTCAAGCAAAACGGCACGGATGATTAAATAGTTCATCGCCGCGAGGATCGCCACGATCCCTAGCGCTTCGAGAGCCGTATTGGGTTGTAAATTTTTTCTTTGTTCCATTAGAAAAAATATTTAGCGGAGGCCTTGGCCCCTACATCTTCGTAGATTTTTGTGATTGAATGCGTATATTGCCCTTCGCCTTTGATCTGAAGGCGTTTTGTGATATCCCACGCAAGGCCGCCCGTAACCTGATGGCTGATAATGCCCGCGGAGTCCATCGAAAAATCATAACCGATTTCATAATAGAGATTGTTGGCACCGAAGAAGATCTCCTTTTCGTTTAGGTAATGCTTCCACCGGACCGAGATTGCGTGGAGAGAATAATCATGCGGGGCGAAATAAAAATCATCGCGCCTGGCAAAGTCACGGAAAGCATACCGGTATTTCACATAGAACGCCGTCGGTTCGAGGGTCAGATAATACAAAGTATCTCCCCCTATTTCATTTGCGGGATTGTGATCGGAGAAATACGAGAATGTGTAATCCGCGCCGGCCTTCCACCGCGTCGTAAAGTCGAGGTCTTGCCGGACTTTAAAATCGTCCCGGAAGGTTCGCCGCCGGATCACTTGACTGTTATTTTCGAGCCTCAGCTGCTCCGCGGAAAGCGTCATCTGACCGACATCGAAGGTGCGGAACGCGAATTGCCCGCCGAATTCATAAACCGGAGCAACGCTTGTCCGGTACGTAACGAGGTTAAAAAAAGCAGCGGCCGACCAGTCGGAATTTTTCCTGTAATTGAACGCCACGCGGGACCGGTTCTCTGTCATGCTGTGGAAATCCTTAAAGGTCCGGTGGGCAAAATCGTAGCCTAGCTCCAAGCCCGACTTCATATTGAGAGGCATGTAGAATCGGTTAGTCTGAACATTTTTATGAATGTTTACGTCGCGCGAGCCGCTGTTGGCTTTGAAAAATTCGTAACCGGAAGAAAGCTGGGGGTGCTTCGCAAGAAGCTCGGCCTTTTCCAGACCCTCTTTCGCCCTGAAATGCGCGGGGAATAGCTCGAGCATTTTCTTGTATTGAGCGATCGCTTCCTGCCATATGGATTGATAAGAATAGATCTGACTCAGGTCGAACAGGGCCTCCGCGTTTTCCGAAGTTTTTTGGATCAACTCTCTATAGGCCGCGATCGCGCGTTTGACCCGGTGATTCCAGTAAAGGCGCTTTGCTTTCATTTCGAACTCGACCAGCGCGTCAGGCTTCTGCCTGAGGATCTTTTGATATTCCGCGGTCGCTTTTCCGTATTTTCTCGCCCAACCGAGAATACGCGCTTTTTGAAGACGGAGCGCCTCGTCCTCTTTTTCCGCCAAAAGCTCGTCATACATTTTTAACGCTTCGCGATAGTGCCGGGCCCAGCTCAGGGCATCTGCCTTTTTGGCTTTAACCTTTCGATCATATTTTTTATCAAGAACTTCCTGATAGAGCGACACGGCCTTGCGAAAGTTTTCATTCTCCGCATAAATGTCTCCCGAA
>JAHFHJ010000115.1:0-1860 GCA_023246985.1 Candidatus Omnitrophota bacterium
GCCGGTAATGAAGAAATGCGTCGATCTTCGGCATGTATTTCATAAGGAAACGGCGGTCATGATGGACGCTGTTCCCGCAAAGCGGCGCCTTTTGGGGCTTGCAATATTCCCGGATAATCTCCAAGGTCAGCTGCTCGGCTTTCTTGACCGTCATGGAAGAAGACCTGACCGCTTCAATCAGCCCCGAGTGGGTATGATGGCTCTGATTCCATTCATCCATCCCCTTAAGAATACCGGCAGGCTGATGGATCACAAGATCCGGCCCTTCGGCCAGGATATTCAGATTCCCATCCGTGATGATCGTCGCGATCTCAAGGATCTTTTCTTTTTCCGGATCGAGGCCCGTCATTTCCATGTCGATCCAGACCATATTATTACGATGGATCTTGGGGGTCATTTTGCGCCTTCTTTCGGTGTCGTACGAATCGCTTCGTGAGCGTAAAGAAAATCGTCAAACCTTCCCTCCAAAACGTTCTTTAGGGCGTCGCTGACTCCCATCATAAAAAGAAAGCCCGCGTTCATCCCCCCGTCCTCGTCTTCCCGCGGCTTCCGGACGGCCTCAAGCCCCAATTCATGGAAGAGATGGACCAAAACACCCAGAACCGGCGACTGTTCCGCGTCCGCGTAAGAGGCATAAAGACTTTCGCTGAATCTCGTCGCATCTCCGAGGGATTCCGGGGTCTGAAAAAGATTCATCGCCTCTTTTAAAAAAAGATTCTTCAACTCCTTATCCAAAATCCCGTGACTCGCGCAGCAACCAACCCAATAGACGCATCCCAATGCGAGTTTGGACGACGCGTATTCCCGAAAGAAAACCTCCGCGGGAGTATGCTTGAGCTTGGGCTCCCTCGCGCAGAACTCGTGATAGACGAGGGCGTGACCTGCTCCCTCCAGAGCAAAATCGACCAGTTTTCGAGCGCATTTTTGAAGTGAAGCATTATCGATTTCCACGGCCATCGGCCTCCGGGAATGTTTATGCGGGTATCCTATCAAGCCCTCGCAGGACTTGCAAGATGCGAAATATTTTTTAGCCCTCAATTCATCGGCACTTTTGCCGTTTTTGTGATATAAAGGACGCTTCATGATCCGAAGAAAATTCTTTAAATTCAAACTGACCCGAAAACAGAAAAAAAAGCTCTCCCTTCTTTTAGTGTTGGGACTTTGCATCGCCGGCGGGTTCCTGCTTTTGAAGCTCCCCGTTCCCCGCAGACCCTCCCGAGGGATAACTCCGCAGACCCGGCAGCACTTCCGCGCGAGCGGCCGCCCCAAAGTTGTCTTTGTGATCGATGATATCGGTTATCACGATCGCCTGAAAAACCCGTTACGCGCGCTCGGCAAGAGTGTCACCTACGCTATCTTACCGCTCCTTCCCTATTCCCATTATTTCGGGGATATGAGCCTAAGGACTCATGCCGAGGTCATCCTCCATCTTCCCCTGGATACGGTTCACGACAAGATCCCCGGCCGCGGCCTTATCGTCGACACGATGAGCCCACAAGATGTTTTGGAGATGCTTGCCCGGGATCTGGACTCCGTCCCGAACCATGTGGGGGCCAATAATCACATGGGGTCGCGCGGCACCACGAATCGGGAGCTGATGACGATCATCTTGACGGAACTCAAGCGACGCGATCTCTTCTTTCTGGATAGCTACACAACGCCGGAATCGACCGTCCCCTCCGTGGGCCGAAAGATCGGACTCCCCATCCTGACCCGCGGCGTTTTTCTGGATAATGAAGACTCCCAGCCCGCCATCAGATCCCAACTGAATGAGGTTCGGAAGGTGGCGCGTGAAAAAGGTAACGCGATCGCCATCGGACACTATCGGGAAAATACCCTGGAAGTCCTCCGAGACGAGAT
>JAHFHJ010000115.1:1960-4955 GCA_023246985.1 Candidatus Omnitrophota bacterium
GATGATCCTCTTCCGTTTCTCCCGAAAAACCCGCGATCAAGTCGGTCGTAATCGAAATTTCCGGCACGAGCGCGCGCAAACGGTCGATCTTCGCTTTGTATTCCGCGAAAGTATGGAGGCGTTTCATCCTTTTTAGAACGCGATCGGAACCGGACTGAAGCGGCAGATGAAACCTTCGGCTGATCTTGGGATTTCCGGCAAGGGCCTGAAAAAGTTCCTCCGTCGCGTCCTGCGGATGCGATGTCGTGAACGAAAGTCTTTTAAGGCCTTCGATCTTGCACAGCATTTCGAGAAGTTTTGGAAATGACATTCCTCGCTCAACGCTCAACGCGCAACGTTCAACGTCTGGATCTTGCGTTCCGCGTTCTGCGTTCTGCGTTGCGCCGCCTTTGTAGCTATTCACATTCTGCCCCAACAGCGTGATCCATGGGATGCCGTTTTCGATCAAACGAGCGGCTTCGCGGCAGACTTCGCGAGCCGGCATGGAAACCTCGCTCCCTCGCGTTTTCGGAACAATGCAAAAGGTGCAACACTTATCGCAGCCGGTCATGATGGGCAGCCACGCGTGGAAACGGCTGTCCGGTTTGGTGGTTTCGCTATATTCGATCGAGAGACCTTCCTGCTTGATGCGAGCGACCTGGCGGCGCGTCTCACGGATCTCTCGCAGGATCTCGGGAAGTTCTTTAATATTGCGCGTCCCCACCATCAGGTCCAGATAAGGAAATCGCTTAAAAAGCCGTTCCCGATGCTCTTCGACCATACAGCCCATCAGCCCGATGATCAGGTCCGGGTTTTCTTTCTTTTCCTTTCCCAACATCCCGAGGCGGCCCCAAACGCGCTCCTCGGCATGATCCCGCACCGAGCAAGTATTCATGAGAACAATGTCGGGTCGCAGCGATTCATCAGGAACCTCACGGCCCGCATTGAGCGCGCTTGGTGACAAGTGCCGCGCCAAATTCTTCCACACCGCAGCATCTTCCGGCTCGGCGATCACTTGAAATCCCGCTTTTTCCAGAATTCCCGCCGCCATCTGGCTGTCGTAGGCATTCATTTGGCATCCAAAAGTCTTCAATAATACTTTCATCTCTTCAATCCCAGGACTTTTGCAGTCCTGATCTCCCGTAAAATCAGAAAAAATCAAGGCATCCGAAGGTAGCGATAAACACGTGTATGTCGTCAGACCTTTTGGGACACGGTTTCAGGATTTAAGCTTGCGCTTTGACTGTGGTTGGGGTCGCGGTTGAGATTGTAAAGCTTGCGTCTTTCCAGGGTCAATCGTTTCTTTTCCTTTCTCACTTTTAAAATCGCCTCCCTTCAGAATGAGTGAGATGCCCCTCGCTCTTCGCGTTTTCAATGGCTATTTTAACGACATCCAACACCGAAAAAGCGGATTCATCCGGGCGAAGATCATAGCTAGAATCTGACGGGAATAATCATCCTCCACGGGGATCAGCTTGTAGTAGCCCAAGCCGACGATGAAAAGATTCGTGCCGTCACACTGCCACAGCTCGTTCGAATATATGGTGTTATACTTCCATTCCCGCGCTGCGGGTATCTCCGGAAGCGGCCGAGACGAGACAATCCTCCGGGCCTTGAGAAACCGGTAAACCGTGATTCGGAGACTGTAAAGACCTCCTCCTCGGTGATTCTCACGGACAGAAGCCTCGGAGAAAGTTCGGGATGAGACTTGGCGACTACAGCCTTTATCGCGGGGAAGCCCCAAAAAGCATACGATCTAAAACGGCTTGAGTCCTTACGCTCGGAAGGTCACAGCATCAGGAAGATCGCAGAACTGTATAATTTGGGCTTGGCACGGCAAAAACAGGTTTCCCACACCCAAGCAGAGCGTTTACTCTTAAGATCAGCCCAAAGAGCGACCTGTGGGAATTCCACCTGTCCTGCCGCAGGAATCACCAACTTCCCGGAATAAAAAAAGACCATCCGCCTAAACTCCCGATGGTCTTTGAAAATCTACAACCTTACGGCACTAACACTAGCCGAGAGTTCTCGTAGACGCAGCTCTCGACTTCCAGGTCTTTTTCCTTTTCCTGGTTTGTGGTAGATGGTGGAGGTGGAGGGAATTGCACCCTCGTCCAAAGGATCCGTCATGAAGGGGTCTCCATGCTCAGTTCGCAATCGGTTTAATCCCCCAGGCCTCTGCGAACGAGATCCTGAGAGACGATCCGCCTGAATCTTTTCCCCGGACACGGCGGCGCGGCCCGGAGAGCAGTCTGCTTTTTCGTCAGCGGAACTCAGCAGACATCGGTCCCGTGACGTTCGCTAGCAGTTAAGCAGCGAAAGGAAGAGCGAAAGGTGTCGGAACCGAAACCGGTCCAACAGCTCTTTCGTTCCAGCTGGTTTTTTCAGCATTTGTGTTTTGCCACGTTTTTTAAAGAGGCACCTGACGAACCTCTGCATGCTCCCTTAAATGCTAAACCCCTTGTCGAACCTATTCACCCCCAAGGAACGACGATGTTAAAGATCGAAATACGGTGAAAGCATAGCACGTTCAAGGATACAGTTCAATGACATGCGCAACTGCGCAAACTGGGGGAAAGCGTACGGAGGACAGCGGAGGCCTAGTACCGCATGACAATTGATTTTATGGGTATGCGGTACAGTACCGTCAACCCCCAAAATCAAAAGGAGGACGGTACTAGAAACTCATGATGCCGTACGCCTTACTCCGTACGCATCATTGGCGCCTTGTGGCTTTTTTGATAGCGACCTGAGTCTCCCGGGTATGGATTCGTTGCTTGATGGCGGCTCTTTTATCATACTGCTTTTTCCCTTCGCCGATCGCGATCTCGATTTTCACAAAACCTTTCTTCAGATACATCCGAAGGGGCACAATCGCGATACCCTTGCGATCCGCCTGCCCCATTAAGCGGTGGATTTCACCGCGCCTCAGAAGAAGTTTGCGTGTCCGGATCGGGTCCAATTCCTGGTGGCCCTGGATCTTGGAATAGGGAGAGATGTGACAATTAAGAAGAAA
>JAHFHJ010000029.1:0-10539 GCA_023246985.1 Candidatus Omnitrophota bacterium
GAGTTATATTTAAAAACTTTAAGAAGTCTCCCCGGAGGCCCTTTCACTTGATCGCCTGGGTCAACGTAAGGATCGGGAGGAACAACGCCACCACGATGCCGCCGATCACGATCCCCAGAAATCCGATAATGAGAGGCTCGATGAGTGACGTGAGGCCGGAAACAGCCGTGTCCACCTGGGTATCATAAAAGTCCGCGATTTTCGTAAGCATTTCCTCCAGCTCGCCGGTCTCCTCCCCGATCGCGATCATGCGAACAACCATGGAGGGGAAGATCCCGCTTTTCTCTAACGGACCGGAAATGCTTTCCCCGCGCTTCACGGACCCCATAAGATCCGTAATGATCTTTTCGATCCGCGCGTTGCCGGAAGTTTTAGAAACGATCTCCAACGCCGCGAGGATCGCCACGCCGCTGCGGATTAGCGTGGAGAGCGTTCGCGAGAACTTGCTGACCGCCACTTTCATAATGATCGGACCAAAGACGGGCATGCGGAGCGTAAAAGAATCCCACCCGAAACGCCCGATCGGAGAACGGATGAACTGACGGAACAGAAAAATCCCGCCCCCGAGAATTCCAAGGATCCACCACCAGTTCGCGGCGAGATAATTGCTAAGACTGATCAGGATCTGGGTCGGCGCCGGAAGCTTCGCGTTCAGTCCCTCAAAGATCGTCGCAAATTTCGGGATCACAAAGGCGAGCATGACGAAGGTGATCGCGAACGCCATGATCGAGACGACCATGGGATACATCAGCGCCGCTTTGACCTTTTTTTGCAGCGCACTGGACTTTTCAAAGTAGTGAGCCACGCGATCCAGGATCTCCTGCAAACGACCGCTGCTTTCTCCCGCGCGCACCATATGGATAAAAAGGGCTGAAAAAACTTTGGGGTGGCCCTGCATGGCTTCGGAAAGACTTTTACCGCTTTGCACATCGGCGTACATTTTATGAAGGACCAGCCTGAATTTCTCCTTATCCACCTGATCCGCCAGGATATCAAGCGCCTGAACCAAAGGGATCCCCGCGGCGACGAGCGTCGCCAGCTGTCTGGAAAAAACCACGAGATCATCAAGCGAAATCCCCCCGGACTTCCCGCGCTTAGCAGCCGGAGTCTCCCCTTTCTGAACGCTCAAAATCGGGGAACCTTTTTTGACCTGTTCCACGCGGACCACGAGATAACCCTGGGTTTTCAAGAGTCGGACAAGTTCCGTCGCGTCCTGGGCTTCTTGAGCGCCTTTCAGATCTTTTCCCGTTTTGTCTTTGACCTGATATTCGAACGATGGCATGGCTTATTCCCGGCTTGAAACGCGAAGCACTTCTTCAAGCGTGGTAACCCCGGATAGGAACAGGCTCAAGGCGTTCTCAAACAATGTTTCCATACCCTTTCCAACGGCTACTTGATGAATAACATTACTCGATTTTTTCTGGATCACAAGCTCGCGGATCTCCGAATCCACAAGCAGAACCTCACTCGCGCCCGTTCGGCCAAAATACCCTGTCATATTACATTTGATGCATCCCGCGCCCTTATAGGGTGTGATCTTCGCCAACTCCGAATCCGGAGGCATGCAGCGACGAAGAGCTTCCGTGGGAATCGTGACCGGCGCCTTACAATGCGGACAGATCTTGCGCAGCAGACGTTGGGCCGCAACGCACACCACGGAGGATGCGATCAGAAAGGGCTCCACGCCCATGTCCATAAGACGCGTCATGGCGCCGGCCGCGCTGTTGGTGTGCAGAGTGCTGAACACCAAATGCCCGGTCAACGCCGCTTTCACGGCAATATCGGCCGTCTCCCCATCGCGGATCTCTCCGACCAGCACAATATCCGGGCTCTGTCGGAGCAGCGCGCGTAAGCCGCTCGCAAAGGTAAGCCCGATCTCCGACAACACCTGCGTCTGTGTGATCCCTTCCACCTGGTACTCGACCGGATCTTCCACGGTCATCAGATTTTTCTGCGGCGTATTGAGCGAGTTCATAATCGAGTAAAGCGTCGTGGACTTTCCGCTGCCCGTCGGCCCGGTCACAAGGATCATCCCGTAAGGTTTCTTGATCGCCTCGGCCAGCGCCCGCGTCGGCTTCTCCGTGAACCCGAGTTTATCCAGTCCCGCCCGGATCCCGCTGCGGTCCAGAACACGAAGCACCATTTTCTCGCCAAAATAGGTCGGTAATACGGAAACGCGAAAATCGATCTGTTTGTCTTTGAGCAACAGACGGAACCTCCCATCCTGGGGCGTGCGCTTCTCGGTAATATCCAGCTGGGAAATAATCTTTGTGCACGCCACGATCGCGGGATAAAGCTCTAACGAGTGAGAAAACGACTCCTTCAAAGATCCGTCGATGCGGTAACGGACGCGGAATTCCTTTTCATAAGGCTCAAAATGAATATCCGAGGCGCGCGACTTGAGGGCTTTCACAAGAATGAGATTGACCATTTTAATGACAGGCGCATCATCCACACCGCTTTCCCCCACGGACGGAGCATCTTCGTCACGGACAAGCTCCACGCTATCGGCGTCTTCCTCGGCGATGAACTCGCCAAAACCCTTGGTCTCCGAAAAATGTTCTTCCAGGGCGGCCAGGATCTTCGAGGGCGAGACCAGCACCCAATTCACATCGCATCCGGTCAGTTGCTTGATGTCATCGTAGGTCCCCAATTTAAAAGGATCACTTGTGGCCACCGTGATGAGTTTTCCGATACGGGCTATCGGAAAAATCTTGTGCTGCTCGATGAATTTCCGGGAAAGCAGCTCTGACGTTTCGGCGGCAAACTGCATCCCGCGAAGATTCAGGACCGGAATCTCAAGCTGGAGACTTAAAAAATCCATCACCTCTTCCTCGGGTAGGATCTTTTCATCAAGAAGCACCTGAAAAATACTCGCGCCGTGTTTCTGAGCGGTCTGCTCCAGACGGTCGCATTCCTCGCCGGAGATCGCCATATTTTTCATCCATCCCAGGACGACGCCTTTATCGATCACGAGCAGACTCCTTGGGTCTTGGGCCGGCATCCGCGGTCGTGACGCGAAAAACCTCATCCGCCGAGGTTTCGCCCGCCAGCGCTTTTTGAACCGCAGATTCGCGCAACGTCTTCATCCCATGCTCCCGGGCTTTCTGCTTGATCAGATCCGCCGAAGCGCCCTGCATGACCATTTCCAGAATATCCGGCGTCATCTCAAGAATTTCGGTGATCACGCTCCGGCCCAAATATCCCAGGTTGCGGCACTGCGAACACCCCTTCGCCTTCCAAAGCTGGATCTTCTTATGCGGATCCAGATTCAGCAATTGATACATCTCCGGTTCCAGATGATACGCCACGCGGCACCGTGAGCAGAGGCAGCGCACCAGACGCTGAGCGGAGATCATCAGAACGGTCGAGACGATCAGAAAAGGCTCCAACCCAAGATTCGTCATGCGGGTCAGGGAGCTCACGGCGTCATTGGTGTGAAGCGTGCTGAGAACAAGATGCCCCGTCAACGCCGCTTTCACGGCAATATCCAGCGTATCCGCGTCGCGGATCTCGCCGATCAAAATAATGTCGGGATCCTGCCGCAGGATTGAACGGAGCGCTGCGGGAAACGTCAGCCCGATGGCTTCCCGGACATTGACCTGATTGATACCGAACATCTGATATTCCACGGGATCCTCTACGGTCGTGATATTGACCTGCGGGGAATCCAGATACTCCAGGATCGAATAGAGCGTGGTCGTTTTGCCGCTTCCGGTCGGTCCGGTCACGAGGATCATGCCATGCGGCTTTTTGGCGGAATCCCGGATCACCTTCTGCTCTGACTCCGTGAATCCGAGCTTCTTGATGTCATGCGATTGCGCTCCCGTATCCAGAATGCGCAAACAAACCTTTTCGCCGAAGCTGGACGGCAGGATCGAAACACGCATATCCACTTCCCGTCCCTGGGTTCTCACCTTGAAGCGGCCGTCCTGCGGCACGCGATGCTCCGCGATATTGAGCTGGCTCATGATCTTGATACGCGACACAATGGCGGCGGCAAAGCTTTTTTGAGGCTTCACGATCTCCTCCAACATGCCGTCCACGCGGATTCGAACCCGCACAAAACTTTCCCACGGTTCAATAAAGATGTCACTTGCGCGACGGCGCACGCCCTCCACCAGCACCATATTGACAAGCTTCACGACCGGCACCTGATTGGCCTGCTCCATGAGGTCCGCGACCTGCTCCTGCTTGTCCAGGATCGCCTCGCCCTGCGCCAATTTCGCGAGACTTATCAACTCTTCACTAGTCTCTTCCTGAGGGGTGGATCCCTTTAAGGCGCCGGGCTCCTCCGGATAGCACTTCTTGATGTGTTCCTTGAGTTGGGAATATTCCGCGACGGCGGCGCGGATACGCATTCCGGTCACTGCCTGCAGTTCATCAAGCGCTTTTAGATTGAAAGGATTCACGACCGCGACCGTCAAAGTCTTTTCAAGAAATGAAATCGGGAGGCAGCCGTGGGATTCGGCAAGCCTCCGGGGAATGATCTTCAGAACTTCCTTGTCCACCACGATCATTTTGAGACTGACAAGACGATAACCATATTCCCTGCAAAAAACATCCACAAGTTTTTTCTCGTCGCATTTTCCGGCTTCAAGAAGCCAATCCAGAAAGTGGGACTTCTCGGCACTCTGGGCCTGTTCCCTGAGAGCCCGCTGAAGATCTTCGGAATTCACGACCCCCGCCCGGAGGAGGGCCTCTTTCAGGTCCGGCAAAGAGTGCTGCAAGGGTTCATCCATGGTCAACGCGCCTCAAGGTACCTGATTTTTAATTAAGAAAAACGAAATAAAGACTTGGGTCGCGCGATGCTGGTGGACTGTTGAAAAAATAAATAGATCCATCAGGATGTCTCGTGGTAGATGAAATAGATGGCATTCAGGATCTCTGAGGGCCTGGCAATAAAAACCTGGGGAATCCGGCCGGTCAGCGTCCGGATCTTTTCAAGGGCCTCGTGGTTCATGGGATCTGCCACCGCGACATAAATTTTCTTAGAATCAAAATCGAAAGCTACGACATGATTTTTATGACAAAAATCAGCCTTCAAGAACTCCGCCATGTCGGGATTGATGGAATAGTTCTTAAGCGGAAGATAAGGGATCCTGAATTGTTTACCCAGAGCGCTGATCAGGGATTCCTCGCTCACAAAGTTCTTCTCGATCAGAATACTCCCGATCAACCCGCCCTTTTCTTTCTGGCAGGCAAGGGCTTCCTCGAGCTGGGCCTTGGAAAGCAACCCATCTTCTATCAAAGTCTCCCCGATTTTTCGCTTGACTTTTGGATCCATGGCCCTCGCTCTCCCCAACCACAACCCCGAAGACACGCATCCTAACTCCCGGGGTTTTCTCTATATAACGACCATCTCCGGGAAGAATTACATCTTTTTTGTCTGTCCCCATACCTATCCATTTCGGCGAAGCTGAAATGGGGGCTGTCCTGGCTACCCTTGAGCCAAAGAAAATAAAAGCCAAGGACTGTCAAAAAAAACGGCTTAGGGGACAGCCGGCGCAGCAGGGAATTTTCCGACAATATTCTTTTCCGACCCGGACGATCTGAGCATGGAAATCGTTATAGAGGCCAAGGTTCCTCGGTAATGCCCGGGTAAAAATTTCACGCCATCTTTCATAGTTCTCAGAACCCCGGGCCAGTCCGTGTTTTGAAAAGATCCTCCGGGTATAAGCGTCGATCACAAACGACGGCTTCCCCAGCGCGTAAACGAGAATGGAATCCGCGGTCTCGGGACCAATCCCTTTCACGCCAAGCAGTTTTTGGCGAAGCTTGGGCATCCCCTGCCGCTTCAGCGTTGAAAGATCGCCGCGGCATTCACGGGCGAGAAAATCCGCGAAGCATTTGAGCCGGTCTGCTTTGACGTTGAAATATCCGGCAGGCCGGATGAGTCGTGCCAATTCTTTCCGGGAAATACGGCGGAGCGCGCGGAACGAAAGCTTTCGTGCCTGTCGGAGGTTCCGAATGGCTTTTTCGACGTTGATCCACGCCGTATTTTGCGTGAGGATCGCCCCCACCATCACCTCAAAAGAGGTCTTCCCCGGCCACCAGTTTTGAGGGCCGAAAGTTTTCCGCAGGGCCGCGTAAACGCGTTCGAGCTGCGAGGCCCTGAGCTTACGTTTTTTTTGAAAGGGAATAGGTCTTGAGGATTTCATAACGCGCGCCTTCCGGGAGACAACGACTTTGGTAAAGGACAAAATGATCCGCCATTTTCCGGTCCGTTGGAAATTTGAACGGAACCCCCCCAAGGAATGGGATCCGATCGCCGGATCGTTTTTGCACGCGTCCGATCGTCGCATGCGGACGAAACGAACACGACTCAACCTTAAACCCCAGCGTTCGCACTTCCTTCTGGATGGCCTTTTGTAAAGAAAGAAGCCGGTCCTCTTTGTTTCCGACCTCCAGCCATAGAGTGTCCGGTCTTTTTAGGCTTGGAAATCCGCCGATCCCCTTCAGGGTCAACTCCAGAGATGAAAAACATGCGGCAATCTTTTTCATGGAAGCATCGATCCGGTCAATATCGGCGGCGGGAAGAGAACCGAAAAAATGAAGCGTCAGATGGATCTGCTCCGTCCTCCCCCATGAAACACCTGGAACCTTGCGGCGGAGAGGTTCGAGGATCCGGTCTATTTCGAGATGAAAGATCTCATGGAGCGGAATGGCAAGGAATACGCGTGCCGCAGTCTGCTTTAACGGATCTTCCGCCATAGATATTCAAGCGCCTTCGCCGCGGCTTTGTCCTGGACCTGATGCCGCTCCCCCCAGAAAACATGCTTCCAAACCTGGGACTTCCCATCCGGGGATGCGAGACCAATATAAACAAGGCCCACGGGTTTTGAGGCACTGCCGCCGTCAGGTCCGGCGATCCCCGTGATCCCGATCCCATAGTCTGATTCCATCCAGACACGGACCCCTTTCGCGAGCTGAGCAGCCACTGGGGCGGAAACTTCTCCTCGTTCCCTGAGAACCTTCTCCGGAACGCCGAGCTTCTTCTTGACGACCGGATGATAGGCGACCGTTCCGCCTCGAAAAAATAGGCTCGCGCCGGGATGAGAAGTGATCCGCGAAGCCAAAAGGCCTCCCGTGCAGCTTTCCGCGACTGCGAGCGTTTTCTTTTTCTTTGCCAGGATCTTCCCGATCACCACCGAAAGCGGGGTCTCGTCCCAGCTATAGATCCCATTCTTAAGCCTCGCCGCGATCTTCTTTTTCAGGCGTTGGTGAACCCCGGCGCTGTCCGAAAGGATACGGATCATCACTTCCCCGGCCGAAGGATAGATCCCGAAATCGAACCGGTCCTTAAAGAAATTTTCCCCGAGTTTTTTCATCACCTCCGGCTCCGAAAGGCCCGTCATTCTCACGGTCAGTTTCCGGCTTTTGAAAAGATCCCCGTATTTTTTCTTCAGGATCGGGAGCACTACGTCAAAATACATATTCTTGAGTTCCGAGGGAACTCCGGGCAGCGCGATTACGATCTTTTGCTGATGCTCGATCGAGAATCCGAGCGCGATCCCGAAACGGTTGATGAGAGGCTTCGCGTTCTCCGGGTAAAAGGCCTCCCGTTTGACGAGCGAAGGGACACGTTTTCCGTAGCGCTTGTAGATCTTCTGAAGCCGGCCATATTGTTCCGCGGAAAAAACGAGCGGGACATTGAAATGCGCCGCGATGCCCTCCCGGGTCACATCATCGGGCGTCGGCCCAAGCCCGCCCACCATAACGACCACCTCGGTGCGGCGGAGCGCCTCGCCCAGACGAAAACGGATCGCTTGCCGCGAATCCGCGCAAACTCCGTGCGAAACGACTTCAAAACCAAAATGGGAAAGCTCCCGGCCCAGGAACGCGGCATTCGTATTGACCACGCTGCCGCGCAGCACCTCATTTCCGACGGCGAGAATAGCGGCGGTGGGCTTCATTTGAAGAAAATAAAAAGGATGATCCAGGCGTACAACCCGGCACCAAGATCATCGGCCAGGATTCCCCAGTAGCGCGGGATGCGCTCAAGGGATCGCACGGGAAATGGTTTTAAAATGTCGCACAACCGGAACAGGATAAAACCTAAAAGCGCCGTCGTCCAGGTCATGGGGATCGCCATGAAGGTCACAAAGATGCCGCAAACCTCATCGATCACGACATAGTCCGGGTCCGGATCCGGATCCGTGATTTTCCGATAAGCCAGAGCGCCTCCGAAAACCAACAAGAAAAAAGTCACCCCGTAAAGCCATCCGTTCCAGCGGGTCAAAAAGACCAGGAGAACGCCGAGGGCGCTCCCCCAGGTTCCGGGGGCCTTGGGCAAAAGTCCGACACCGACCGCGAGAACGAACTTGTTGAATGCCTCGGATCCAAAATGAGCTCGCTGATTCCAGAGGAACATTCCCCCCGAGGCAAGCGTCAATACGACCGTCGCGCCCACAAGCATGGGAAGAAGATGGCGGATCAGCCCCGTCACCGCATTAAAAGACGGGGAGGGATTCAGGAGCAAAGAAGCGAATGCGATCCATAACGTCACCGTCTGAAAACCAAATTTCATTTTTCCCATCATCTCCGCGCCCAGAGACTTCCCCTCCAGAAGCCAGCCGGTCCTGAAAAAAGTCACGAGGATCTCACGCGCGAATATCGGGACCACCCACCAAATGGAATAGAACTTGAGCGCTGCAAACGAGGCCAGCGGCGCCAGGATCAGGATCTTGTCATTAAAAGGGTCGATCCATCTTCCGAGCGCGGATTCAAGTTTATACCGGCGGGCAATCCAGCCGTCAAAATAGTCGGTCACGGCCCCGAGCATAAAAAGGATGAACGCCCCAAGATGCGCCGAGGCATTGGGGCGAAGGATCAGGAATGGCAGGGAAAGCCCGATCAACCCCCGCGCGACGCTGATCGCGTTGGGGATCAGAACGGCATATTTAGATTTTTCCCACGAGGTCATAATCTTGAACATCCGTAATTTTCACCGTGTAAAATTTGCCGGTCGCGACACTTTTCTCCGTCCGGACAAGCACAGCCCCATCCACTTCCGGCGCATCCATATACGAACGCCCGGTCCAACGGAAAGGATCCTCCGAATCCTGGGTTTCGAGCAGCACCCGAAGTTCTCGGCCGACAAAACGACGGTTCGCTTCCCGCGCGATTCCTTGCTGAAGCCGCATGATCCGGTGATAACGATCCTCTTTAATTTTTTCGGGAACCTGATCGGGCAATGTCGCGGCAGCCGAACCTTCTTCTCGCGAATAACGGAAAACGCCCAACCGCTCGAATTTCATGTCCCGGATGAACGAAAGAAGTTCCTGGAAATCTTCTTCCGTCTCTCCCGGGAACCCCACGATAAAGCTTGTCCGGATCACAACCTCCGGGATCCGGGCCCGCAGTTTACGGATCAATTCCCCGATCTGTTTTTTCGTGCTTCCCCGCCGCATGGCTTTGAGTATTTTATCACTAATGTGCTGAAGCGGCAGATCAATATAACGGCAGATCTTCTTGGATCGGGTCACGGCCTGGATCATCTCATCGGTGAGTGTCGAGGGATAGGTATAAAGAAGCCGTATCCACCGGATCTCCCGCACGGCGCCCAGCGCCTCCAGAAGTTCCGGCAGAAGGGATTTCCGGGCATAATCCCATCCGAATTTCGTGATATCCTGGCCGATCACGACGAGTTCTTTAGCCCCTTCTTCCGCGAGCTTTTTTGCTTCTTTAACGAGATCCGCGATGCGGCGGGACCGATAAGGGCCGCGGAGACTCGGGATCACGCAGAATGAACATTCGTGATCACACCCTTCGGAGATCTTCAGATAGCGGGAATGTTTGGGCGTCAATGCGACGCGCGCTTCGTCGGCCGCGGCAAGATAGCCCGCCTCATGAACGCTGACAAGTTTCTGTCCGGCCGCGACTTTCTTGAGAACTTCCGCGATGGCCCGGTAATCCCCGGACCCTACCAACGCGTCCACTTCGGAAAATTCCTTCTTCAACTCCTCCGCGTACCGCTGGACCAGACATCCCGCCACGACGATCCCCAGCAGCTTCTTTTTCTTCTTGAGCTCGATCAGTTTCAAAAGGGCGTCGATCGACTCCTGCTTGGCATCCTTGATGAAGCCGCAGGTATTAAGAAGCACGACATCGCTCTGTTCGATGTCCCGCGCAATGGAAAAGTGAGCGCCCTGCGCCTTCCCCAAAAGGATCTCGCTATCCACGAGGGTCTTGGGACAACCGAGCGACACAATGCCGACTCGAACCGGAAGATTGTTTTTTTTCATAAATTCGTCTGATGGGAAAATAGGAGTTGTTTATTTAAAGAACGGGAGCAACCCCCCAGGGGCTGCCTCGCTTCGCTTGGACCGCAGGGCTCTTTCTCGCCCCTATCAACCCACAAAGCGACCTGTCATTTCCTCCTATTTTGTTGAAGCAGAGAAATGGCGGGAGCGACGGGGCTCGGCGCCTTCACTTCGTTCCGGTCGGCCACCCGCACTTACAAACATGACATCTGTCATATTTGTAATCAAGTGCTCCCTTCGAGCCCCTCTTGGATTGATTCAATAAAAAACGACC
>JAHFHJ010000029.1:10639-13148 GCA_023246985.1 Candidatus Omnitrophota bacterium
ACGAAATGATCCTTTTTGAAATAAAACGAAAGCCGCGTCAGATGGAACGTGTACGGCGCATTACGCTCTTCTTCGAAAGGCTTCAGCGACTGCGTGATCTTCCCTTTCTTGAGAAGATGCCTGAACTCTTGGTTCAACAGGTCTAACTGCTTTTCGCCAAGCGGCTTCTCGATTCTGAAAACGAGAAGGTCCCGGATATAACGCATCGAGTGATACATCTTATAAAAATCCGTTATATGCTTGATCGCATCCGCGGGATCGTGGGTCGCATACATCATCTCGAGATCCTCCTCGTGGATCATGCCCTGGCCCACCAGCTGCTGTCTGAGAAAATGGAAGAATTCCTTCCAGTAAGTCGACCCCGGAGCATCCAGACAAACGACGGGACGGGGATCCGTCTTTCCGGTCTGGATCAAAGTCAGGGTTTCAAAACCTTCATCATGGGTCCCGAATCCTCCGGGACACAGGAATGTCGCGTGGGATTCCCGGAGGAACATGAGTTTGCGCGTGAAGAAATACTTGAAGGTCATAAGCTTTGGGTCCCGGAGCATCACGGGGTTGGCTTCCTGCTCGAAAGGAAGCTGGATGTTCAGGCCAAAACTCTTCTTGTGGCCCGCGCCTTCATTCCCCGCCTGCATGATCCCTGAGGCCGCGCCCGTAATGACCATCCAGCCCTTCTGGACGATCCCTTTCGCGAATTTCTCGGCCATTTGAAAATCGGGAGAATGCCGCGGAGTCCTGGCGGATCCAAAGATCGCGACCTTCCGGATCGCCCGGTAGGGTTCAAAAACTTTGAGACTGTGCCGGAGCTCTTTCATCGCGGTATTGAGCATCTTCATGTCTCCGCGGTCCAACGGGTCCGTGTGGACCTTCAAAGCCGTCACGATCAACTCTTCGGCAAGATCGGCATTCGTGCCCGGACCGGCCTGATGGATCAGTTCATGGACGAGCTGATCCAGTTTGGGATTTCCGGTCTGGTAGGATTCGTGCCTCCTGAAACGCTCTTCCATCACTCACCGATCCTGATTCGAAGGATCAAATCCCCGGGATGATGGCAGGCAGGACAAGGCCGCCCCTGGCGCCCCAGGCGCAATTTCTGTCCCTCGCGGGTATTGGACGGGACCTTGACTGAAATCGTCTGTCCTTCCGGCGTTCGAAACATCACGCTGCCGCCGTCCCTGGCTTTCTTCTTTGAGATTTTTAAGTTCACAACAATATCAGCCGACTCCTGGGGGGCCTCGACCGGCGCCTGCCCGTATTCATCTTCATCTTCGTCAAAACCCCGGCGCGGCGATCCCGAAGAATAAACGCGGAACGAACTCCCTCCGCCGCCTGAGAAAAGATCCCCCAATATATCCGAGAACGCCGAGTAACGCCCGCCGCCGCGCGCCCGGCCTCCCGAAGAGTACTGACGCAGGAGATCCTCAAAATTAAATCCCTGCGCCCCCGCGAAATTCTCCTGGTATCCGCCGCCGGCTCCCAACTTGCGCATCTGGTCATATTGCGCGCGCCGCTTCCCATCGCTTAGAACATAATACGCCTCCGAGAGCTCCTTGAACTTCGCCTCCGCCGGCTTGAGATTCTCCGGATTCTTGTCCGGATGATACTTGACCGCAAGTTTACGGTAGACCTTTTTGATCTCGTCGGCCGAAGCGCTTTCCGGAACTCCTAAAATTTTGTAATAATCCGTTGGGTGCGCCATATTTTTTGCCTTTTCTTATTCGGTTTGACCAGAATGGGAGGCCGCGCCCAGAAGATTGTAGGCCTCGGGATCCAGTGTCAGCAGAACTTGGGTGAGGGTTTTAAAATCAGCCGCGCGCGTCCCGGGGGCCGGATCCACATAGAACCCGGCCAGAACCTCGCGAAAACGCAAAAGCTCCTTGAGAAGACCCTCGTGAGACCTATGAGCTTCAACCGTAAGATCCACGAGCTCGAATCCCCTCTCCAGAGAAGTCTTAAAGGGGTCCCAAAGGCCTTGAGTGAGGCTGGTTTCGGCCCGGCCAAGTTCAGAGGCAATGCTTAGGACCTGCCAGGAAAGCGGTTGGGACGCCCATTTTTCAGGAGTAAGATCTTTATGAAAAGCGATCGTCACCATGGCAGTCCTAACAACCCGCCGGCGATCTCCAGAATCCTGGAGGCCAAAACTTTATCTTGAACGATCAATGATCGGTTATGATCGGCCGGGCGGATATTGATCAGGGAGTGAAGTTCGATCTGCGCCCTTTTTGGGTTTTTAGGAAAAAAATTCCCCCCCCAAAGATCCGACTGATTCGAACCGTTCCGCAAGAGAACCCCTTCCGCGTCCGCATGCATGGAACCTCCCAAAGCCATAACACCCCGGCGGATATCCACCACGAATTTCACCATATCTTCAAACGGCTGGCCGATAAACCGGAGCACTTCCTCCCGCGGGAGCCGCTTTTCGATAATCTTGATTTCCATTTTCAAAATGCCTTTTCCTGAAAAATTCGTTTCAAAACGCCGGACTTGGGGGGATTCTACAGAAGAA
>JAHFHJ010000030.1:0-3434 GCA_023246985.1 Candidatus Omnitrophota bacterium
TGGATCTCTATAAAGAAAAAAAGCTCGATAAAGCAGCCGAGCAGTTTCAACTTCTCCTGAAAAAATACCCTAAATCCCGCGTAGCGCCTGAAGCCGAATATCGTCTCGGGACTATTTATGAAGAAAAAAGCGACTCTGTGCAGGCCCACAAGGCCTATCAGGCACTGATCAAATCTTATCCGCAGAGCGAGCGTTTTGAAGAGGTGATCGAGCGGGAATATCAGATCGGGAGCATGTTCCTTTCCGGGAAAAAAGGCAAGCTGATGGGACTTGAGATCCGTCCGTCGTTGCCGCTTTCCATCGAAGTATTTCAAAAGATCGTTGAGACCGCGCCTTATGGAGCGTTTGGGGATAAATCCCAGTTCAGTCTCGGCATTGCCTATCAAAAATCCGGCCGTTTTGATGATTCCGTAGAAGCATTTCAAACTTTGATCGATCAGTATCCTCAGAGCAATTTGATCCAGCAGGCACGTCTCCAGATGGCTGAAGTGGCGTACGCGAAATCCTCCAGCCAAACGCGCAACCAGAGCGCGCTCGATGAGGCCGCGCGTCAGGCGCAGGGCTACCTGAAACAGTATCCGGGTTCCGAAGAAGCCGCGAAAGCCGCGAAGATCAGTCAGGAGGTCGATGAGCTGAATGCCGAAAAGAATTATCGTATCGGTTTTTATTATGAGACGGATAATTATCTTGAAAGCGCTCTGATCTACTACCGCGATACTTCCAAACGCTACCCGAACACGAATTGGGGACGCAAAGCTTCTGAAAAGCTTCAGTCCCTTCAGGAACCCGTCCAATATCTGAATGCCAAGGCGGAAGAGCTTCAGAAGGAATTGGGGATCCTTGAGGCGAAATATCAGGCGCTGGGACCGGCACGGAAAGACGAGCGGGAACAGCTGAAAAAAGAGATCGACCGGATGAAAAAGCGGATCAAGTCGATCGACAAGAATAAGGCGGAAAGCTTGGATCGCCGCAAACAGAATCTTAAGCGCCGCGACCGTGAGCTGAAGGAAAAATTCAAGGAACTCGAGCTCAAAAAAAAGCGTTTCAAGAACAACACCTCTCCGGATTTTCAGAAGGCGATCGATCGCTGGCAGGCGTCTCTTGAAGCCGAGCGCGATGCCCTGGCCGAGGAAAGGGACCGTCTCGAGTCCTGGCGCTCGGAGCTTGGGATTCCCGACGACAGGTTCTATAAGAATTTGGTTCCGTTTATGGGACCGTCGGAGACTCCGCTTGAAAAAGTCCAGCGCATGGATGAAAAAGGGCTTTACAAGTTATCCCGCAGGAAAAAAGAGCTCCTGGAGAAGAAAGAAAAACTTTACAGGCGCTATAGCGAACTTCAATCCCTGTTGACGCCCGAGCATTCCAAGAGCGGTTTGCAGCGCAAGCGCCTGCGGGGTCTCCCGAAACGGGATTCCCGCCCGCCGACGGATCCTAAACTCGTGGCGCGTGAAAAGGAGATCGAAGGGCTTGAGGCGAAGCTGGATGAAAAAATGGCGCTCTATGAAAAATATTTCGGTAAGTTTAAAGAACAGGAGCTTGAGGCGTTGATCGAGAGCCGGTCAACGGAGAAAAAGTCTTTCAATCCGTTTACCGCCGAGACCGGGGATCTTCCCACAAAGAGCCTCGAAGAGCTGCTCGAGCTGAAGATGCATCTCAGTGAACAGGTGAAAGCGCAACAAGATATCGTCGACACTCTTTCCACGGCTTTTGATAAAGAGCTGGCCCTTCAAGAACAACGCGCCATGATGAAGTCTCTTGAAGGCGACAAGGAAGTGGACGCGCGCAAACTTCGCAAGCAAATCAAAGGTGTGGAGAAAGAGCTCCGTAAGCGTTATCAGGACATTCAGGATCGTCATAAACATAAGCAGGAACTTTTGGCCCAGCTGGATGAGACGCTGAACGCAAAAGAAGGAAAAGAGAAGATCTTGAAGACCGTGGCCCAGCCCGTGAGGGAGACCCTTTATTTGGCCCGATCATTCATCTTCGGGCTTCCCAACGAAGATGAGACCCTCACTCAAGCTGCGGCAAAGCCGGGTTCTACGGAAAAAGTCAAAAAGCTTCGGGAAGAGATCGAGCTTGAAAGTCTGATGGTCCAGGCCGAAGATCAGGAGATCAAAAAACTCGAAAAAGAGCTTGAGATTCTGAACGCGAAGGCTTCGCTCGCCGGGGGCATGAAATTCCGAAGTTCGTTTGTCAAAGTTCCCTACAGCTTTATCGAAGAAGCGGTTCAAAGCGCGCGCCGTGTTGTTCCCCGGAAGAATCGCAAAGATGTGCTTTTGAACCGTCTGGATCATCAGACACAGTCACTGGATCAATTCAAAGCAAAATTAGAAGCCACTGAGGCCGTGATCAAAGGAAAGACCCCCGTCGTTTCCGCAAAGGATGCTGCGTCGACGGGAACTGAGGCGGGCGATCAAGTAAAAACCGGGCCGGCTCCGGATGAAAAGCAACTCCGTGAGGATGCTATGAATTTGCGGGAGCAACTGGAGATCGCTTACAGCATTTACGCTCAGGAGCAGGAGGGGGTTTTGCTCGGGGAAACGGGTCTTCAGGAGGCCCCCAAGGATTCTGAGGGTGCCAAGCGCTATAAGGAATATAGAGAAATTGGAAATAAACTTGCCGGGCTGATTGAAGACGAGCTTGCCATCGAGCAACAGGAGAAGTCGATCCTCGAAAGGCGGATTCTGGAAGCTGATAAGGTGCTTCCCGGCGTGACCTCCAAGGCTATGCAGCAGGATCTTACGAGGGAAAAAGATCGCATTGAGCAGCGTCTTTCAGACCTTGTGGCACGGCATGATTTTCTTTCCAAGGAAAAAGAGCGTTTTAGCGTCAAGGGATAAACGGGGATGTACCATGAAAAATAGGCCATTTATGGGAGTAGGATTTTTAGTGGTAGCGATCCTTTTGAGCGGCTGTGCCGGTTATACCCGCAAGACCGCGCTTCCGCGTAATATTAAAACAATCTATGTTGAGACCGTGAAAAACAAGCTCGATATCGAGCGAGTCTATGCTTACCAGCAAGGCCTTGAGATGGATATCACCAATGCGGTGATCCGCGGGCTCCAGCAGGATGGGACGCTGAAGGTCGCAGAGCAGGGGAAGGCGGATGCGATCCTCAAAACCGATCTCCTTGCCTATGAACAAGAAGGACTTCGCTTCAACCAGCTTGAAAGCGTCCAGGAATACCGTCTCTTTATCGTCGTCAGGTTGAAACTTGTGGACGCCAAGACGGGCGACTTGATCTGGGAAGAGCCGAACTTCACCGGCGACAACGAGTATTATGTGACCGACATCACATCGATCGGCGAACAGAAAGCCTCCCAGCAGGCGGTCGGCAATTTGGCGCATCATGTCGTGGACCGCATTGTTGAAGACTGGTAGTACCGCATGACATTCGAATTTATGGATATGCGGTACCCTACCGTGAACCCTTA
>JAHFHJ010000030.1:3534-8062 GCA_023246985.1 Candidatus Omnitrophota bacterium
AAATGGAGAACGGTAGTAGTGCTTCTCGATTGTCTCTTCCCGTGAAAGTCGATCTGTTTCTCATTGCAGGCGATCCTTTCCTCAGGGCTCAAAAAGCCAAAGCGCTTGCCGCTGAAATCCAAAAAAGATCCGGAACTCCTTTCGAACATCAAACATTCGATCTTAAAGAAACACCTCTCGAAACTGTTTTAACCTTGGCACGAACCCCCCAGTTCTTTTCTCCCGGGCAGGTGTTTTATATCCGGAGTGCGGAATTGGCGAAGGAACGGGACCTCGCCATTCTTGCCGCTTATCTCGAGAATGCCGCGTGCCGAACCGCGCTGATCCTGGAGGCGGAGGATCTTAAGGGCGCTTCAGAGCTTCAAAAACTTATAAAAGCCAAGGGGCAAGTGATCCTTCTGGGGAAGGAAGAGGTCCGTGGCGCCGGCGCGACTTTCATTCAGCAGAAACTCGCTCAATATCACAAGACCATGACCTCGGGCGCCCAAGCCCGTGTCCTTGCGATGTGCGGGGACGCGGTCATGTTCTTGGATACGATGATCGACCGGCTTGCGCAGTTCGCCGGCGATCAAAAAGAGATTCATGAAGAGATGGTCGGCCGGTTCGAAGAGAACTGGACCGACATGGATGTCTTTAAGCTCACGAGCGCTCTGGTAGACCAGGATCCGGCGCGCGCGCTCAAAGTGTTTCGTGATCTCATTGGATTTTATGAAGCGGATATTTTTTCTCTGGTGGGAATCCTTCATTGGCAGTTACGGCAATTGTGGCAAGCCGCCGTGCTTTTATCGTCCGGCGTGGCGGAGCGGGAGATCTGCTCTCAACTCCGGATGCCTCCCAATCGATTAAGGGCTTTGAAGCGATTTCCCGTGGAACGGCTGGAAGCGGCGGTGGAAGCGCTTTATCAGATTGACAGGAAATCCAAAACCGGGCAAATCGAAGGCGTTTCAGGACTGGAGGCGTGGCTTTTGGAATATTCGTCGTAAAAGGGATCCGTCACCATTTTAGAAAAATAGTAACGGGTCCCTTTAATAAAAAAATTATTTTTTCTTGATCTTTGCGAGGAAAAGCGCGATACGGGATTTTCTCCGGTCGGCTCGGCCGCGGGGGATCACTCCCTTAGTGACGGCATGATCATAACGGGCGACCAGGGTTGAGGCGAGCGCCTGGGCTTTTTCGGGTTCCGAACCCGAGAGGGACAGTTTCTTGCTGAGGGATTTCAGCTCCGAGAGAACGGCCAGGTTCTTTGCGCGCTTTTTAGCATCACTACGAATTCTTTTTGCGGCAGAACGAATATTGGGCATTGAAAGGACTCCTTTGCGTGATAAAAGTGGCGACAATTTAACACGGGGTCCCGGTTCTGTCAATGAAGTCCGCCCCCGTTCGTCTTCCGAACACAAATCCGGAAAAAAATACCTTGTCCAAGCGGCCGCCGTGGTCGCTCTGATGACTTTGATCGGCCGTGTCCTGGGGCTCATCCGCGACATTTTGAGCGCGAAAAGATTCGGAACGAGTTGGCAATGGGATGCGTTCCTTTACGCGTTCATGCTTCCCAACCTTTTCCGCCGCATTGTGGGGGAGGGCGGTCTCACGAGCGCCTTCATTCCGGTCTATAACGAGATCGTGGAAAAACAAAGCCGTGCCGAGGCGTTCCGTTTTGCCAATATCACGATCAGTTTTTTAAGCTTCGCGCTTTTTGCTTTTATCCTGACCGTCGAAGGCGTTCTTGATGTTCTCCTGAAGATCGGTTTTCATTCCCAGACCGTCATGCTGACGCTGGAACTTTCGCGCATTCTTTTCCCCTACCTCTGGTTCCTCTCGCTTTACGCGCTGGGGATGGGGGTTCTGAACAGTCATCGTTATTTTCTCGCGCCGGCCATGGGCCCTGCGATCTTAGATCTCGTGTGGATCGGCGCGGTGCTTTGGGTGCCGTCCTGGATGGGACAGGATTATCTCGGGAAAATACGCTGGCTTTCTTACGCGATTCTTTTAGGCGGGTTTTTGCATGTGGCGGCGGAGCTGCCGCCTCTTCGCAAGATCGGTTTTAATTTTCAGTGGCTATGGGAGATCGGTTATCCGGGATTGAAAAAAGTATGGAAACTTCTCCTTCCGGTGGTTCTGAGTTTTTCGGTCGTACAAATCAATATCACCGTGGATATGACCCTCGGAATGGTTCTGGGTCCCGGTGCGAATTCCAGTCTTTGGTACGGGAACCGGCTCATGCAATTCCCGCTCGGGATTTTCGCCCTGGCGATGGGGACGGCGCTTCTACCGATGCTCGCTCAGCAGATTGCGCGCGGCGAAAAGGAATCCTCGCGCAAGACTCTCTCCTTCGCTCTCCGAAGCGTCTTTTTCATCATCCTTCCGTCGTCGGTGGGTCTGATCGTTCTTCGCGAGCCCATTGTTCGAATGCTTTTTGAACGCGGCGAATTCGACGCCGTATCGACCGCCCGCAGTGCGGCGGTGCTTTTGGGCTACGCGGTCGGGCTTTTCGCGTTCGCGGGTCAGAAGATCATGAATAGTGGTTATTACGCGGCCCAGGACTCCCGAACGCCGATGAAGACCTCGATCGTTGCGCTTCTTTCAAACATTGCTTTGAACCTGATCCTGATGATCCCGTTCAAGGAAGCCGGTCTAGCGCTTGGAACCTCAATCTCCGGCATGATTCAGTTTGGACAGCTGGTTTATTTTTATCCCAAAAAAGTAGGACCCTTCCCGTTCCGTGAGGTCGCTTTTTCTTTTTTACGAATTTTTCTGGCTTCCATAGCGATGGGAATCGTATGCTATTTTGGCTGGGAGCTTTTCAAGATCTGGGTTCCGGGGCAGGGCACCGCGAGGCAGCTTCTCCGGGTATTCGGCAGTATGGCGATCGCGATGGTTTCCTATCTCGCATTCTGTCTCGCGAGCCATGTGCCTGAGGCGAAAGAGGCGCTCGCCTGGTTCAGAAAAAAGTGGAAGCGGGGCGTGAATCCGATCGATACTGAGAATTTAATGGACGGAACATAAAAAAAAGTAGGTAGTATGTGATAAGTCGTAGGTAAAAAAAGGACTCATATTTTTCACGCTGCCTGCGATTCTGAAGGAATTGATGCGAATCAGGTCTTCATCGAACTCATTACGTCGTGTTGTTGAGAAACTCCCTCCAACTCCCGGCATTTATTTGATGCGCGATGTCCGGCGGAAGATCCTCTATATCGGCAAAGCCAATGCGCTTCGCCAAAGAGTCCGTTCTTATTTTAGAGTTCCCGCGTCGATCCCCAAGATCGCGATCCTCATGAGCAAGGTGCGGACGATCGATTATATCGGAACTCCGACGGAGGTCGATGCGCTGCTTCTCGAAGCGCATCTGATCCATAAATACCAGCCTCGTTACAATCAGGATCTCAAGGATGATAAGAGTTTTCCGCTTATCAAAATCACGCATGAAAAATTTCCGCGGCTTTGTATCACGCGGCAAAAAATAGATCAAAAAGCCGATTACTATGGTCCTTACACCGACTCTAAGCTCCTGCGTCAGGCGGTGGACCTGATCCAGAGTCTTTTTCCGATCCGGAAATGCCGGACACTTCCCAAGGCGGCCTGTCTTTATTACCACCTCGGACAATGCGTGGCTCCGTGCGTCAAACCCGCCGTTAAACCGCAGTATGATCGACTGATCGAGGAGGTAAAGCGATTTCTCGGGGGCGGTAAGAAGAGTTTTTCCCAGTATCTCAATGATCGGATGAAAAAGGCCAGCCGGGAGCTCAGGTTCGAGGACGCGCAATTTTTCAAGGAGCAAATCGACGCGCTTTCCAAACTTCGGAAGAAACGGTTCCTTCCCAAAAACCCGGGGCAGGGGATCTCGCTTTCCGCAACGCTCGAGTTGAAACAACGACTCAAGCTTGAGAAAATCCCGGAGAGGATCGTTTGCTTTGATGTTTCGAATGTTCAGGGGGATCAATCCGTGGCATCGAAGGTGAGTTTCTACCGCGAACTTCCTGACAAGTTCGGTTACCGGCGCTACAAGATCAAGGGCGTCTCCGGGATCAACGATTACGCCATGATCGCGGAAGCTTTGACGCGAATGCTTCGGGGGATCCAATCCGGGCGGGAAGACTTTGTGCCGGACCTCATCATGATCGACGGAGGGAAAGGACATCTCCATGCGGCGGCCCAAGTGCTTATGCGCGAAGGAATGGATCAGATGGATCTTGTTTCCATCGCGAAGCAGTTTGAATGGGTTTATTCCCCGAAGTTCCGGGGGCCGCTTATGATCGCTTCGGATGCTCCGTCCCTTTATCTTTTAAAGAAGATCCGCGATGAAGCTCATCGATTTGCGGTCACCTACCATCGCGCTCTCAGGTCGAAGTCCCTGGAGCGATCGGTTCTGGACGAAATCCCGGGTATCGGCGAGACGCGTAAGCGCGTCCTGCTCCGTCATTTTGATTCTGTCGATCACGTCCGTCGTGCCAGTATCGAAGGACTCAGTGCTGTTTCCGGAATCGATCGCGATACCGCCGCCAAGATCTTTTCTTTTTTTCACCCCGTTAGT
>JAHFHJ010000030.1:8162-13050 GCA_023246985.1 Candidatus Omnitrophota bacterium
CTTGCCAAGGAACTGGCTCAAAAGTATTCCACCCCCGAGCATCCCCGTTTTGTTATCGGCTCCGTCGGACCCGGCACCAAACTGCCGTCGCTTGGGCACATCGCTTTTGACGAACTCAAAAACGCATATAAAGAACAGTGCAAAGGGCTTGTTGCCGGCGGCGTGGATGCGATCCTGATCGAGACATGCCAGGATCTTTTACAGGCCAAATGCGCGATCGTGGCGGCGGAGGAATGTTTTAAAGAAGCCGGTTGGCGCCTGCCGCTCCTGGTCCAGGTCACTTTCGAATCCACGGGAACCCTGTTGCTGGGGACCGAGACGGGGGCTGTGATCGCGACGCTTGAAATGTTCCCGGTGGATGTGATCGGCATGAATTGCGCGACCGGGCCGTCGGAAATGGCCGATTCTCTCCGGACTCTTTGCGAAAATTCCGTAAAACACATTTCGGCGCTTCCCAATGCCGGGCTTCCGGAGAATATCGGGGGAGTCGCTCATTACCAACTTGAGCCGAAAGAATTCGCCGATCAGATCGAGCGGTTCGTCAGGGAGTTCGGGGTTTCAATTGTCGGCGGCTGCTGCGGCACGACGCCGGAGCATCTCCGGGCGGTCGTGGAACGGGTCGGGAAATGTGTTCCCAAAAAACGCTTGCCAAAACATGAGCCGTCGGCCGCGAGCCTTTACAGCGCCGTCAATTATGCGCAGAAGCCCGCGCCGCTTCTTGTGGGGGAACAGACCAACGCCCATGGGAGTAAGAAGTTCAAGCAACTGCTTGAACGCGAAGATTATGACGGGATTGTGGGGATCGCGCGCGAGGCGGTGAAGGAAGGCGCGCATCTGGTGGATCTTTGTGTGGCCTATGGGGGACGCAACGAGATCCGGGACATGATCGAATGCGTCTACCGACTGAACCAGCATGTGACGGTGCCCGTGATGATCGATTCCACGGAAGCGCCGGTCCTCGAAGAGGCTCTTAAACGAATTGCCGGGAAGCCCATTATTAATTCCGTGAATCTTGAGGATGGCGGTGAGCGTCTCCGGAAAGTGGCCGGTTTGGCCCGTAAATACGGGGCGGCTCTGGTCGCGCTCACGATCGATGAAAAAGGGATGGCCAAGACGGGGACTGAGAAGGTCCGCATTGCGAAACGCATCTACGCTATTTTGACTCAACAGTACGGAATTCGTCCGGAGGATATCTTTTTCGACGCATTGACTTTCACCATCGGCAGCGGGAGTGAAGAATTCCGCGATGCCGCGGACGCGACGCTGGAGGGGATTCGCCTCATCAAGAAGGCAATGCCCGGGGTCCACACGATCCTGGGCGTCAGTAATATTTCGTTCGGATTGTCCCAACATTCCCGGCCCGTCCTAAACAGTCTTTTCCTTAGCGAGGCGATCGAGGCGGGGCTCGATGCCGCGATCGTTCATGCGAAAAAAATCCTTCCCATCTTCAAAATCACCCAAGACGATAAAGATGCTGCAAAAAAGCTGCTGCGAAATCAATGGGTCGACGGTCAAGATCCGCTCCAGGCTTTTATTGAGCATTTCGCGAAAAAAGCGCCGGATGCCGCAAGCGCCGGGTCCCTCCCTAAGCGTTCTGCCCAAACGATCGAAGAGATCCTCAAGAATCATCTTCTTGAAGGGAGCTCGGATGATCTGGACAAGCATCTCGAGGAGGCGATGAAAAAATACAAGCCCCTCGATATCATCAACCATCATCTTCTTGAGGGGATGAAAGTGGTCGGGGAGCTTTTTGGCGCGGGGAAAATGCAGCTGCCTTTCGTGCTTCAGTCCGCCGAAGTGATGAAAAAGTCCGTGGCATTTCTTGAACGGTTTATGGAGAAGAAAGAAGGCCAGGAGCGGGCCCGGATCGTGCTTGCGACCGTGAAAGGCGATGTCCACGATATCGGAAAGAATTTGGTGGATATCATTCTCACGAACAACGGATACAAGGTTTTTAATATCGGGATCAAGCAGCCGGTGGACGCGATCCTTCATGCCGCCAAGGAACACAAGGCGGACGCGATCGGACTTTCCGGGCTTTTGGTGAAATCAACGCTTGTTATGAAAGAAGATCTTGAAGAAATGAACCGGCGCGGCGTGATGCTTCCGGTGCTCTGCGGCGGCGCGGCCTTGACGGAACGCTATGTGACGCGGGACCTCGCCGGTGTTTATAAGGGACATGTCTACTACGGGCGTGATGCTTTTTCGGCCCTCAAGATCATGGAGGAGATCAAGAAGGGCTTGGCGCGGTCCAAACCGGAGATCAAAGTTCCCGTCGCCGCGCCCGCTCCGGCCGTTCCGGAATCCCGGTCCGCGGCATCCCGCGCGCCCAAGGGGCCCTCCTTCCATATCCACCGCGATAATCCCATTCCGAAACCGCCCTTTTTCGGCTATCGAATCCTGAAGAATCTCTCGATGCAGGATATTTTTCCCTGGATCAACAAGATCGCGCTTTACCGACTTCAATGGCAGTTCAAACAAGGGGAACGAACGCCCCGGGAATTCGAACTTTATCTTCAGGAAAATGTCGAGCCTATTTTTGAACGGTTCAAGGCGCAGACGATTCGGGAAAAGACCTTCGAGCCGAAGATCCTCTATGGATATTACCACTGCTATTCGGAGCATCAGGATCTGGTGGTGCTGGACGGCTCAGGCCAAAACGAATTGACCCGTTTTACGTTTCCGCGGCAGTCCCGTGAACCCTATCAATGCATTGCCGATTTTTTCAGGCCTAAGGGCGGCGAGCTGGATGTGGTTGGTTTTTATGTCGTGACGATGGGGAAGCGCGCCTCGGAAGCGGAACAGAAACTTTTCAAAGCGAACAAGTATTCGGAATATCTTTATCTGCACGGTCTTTCCGTGGAATCAGCCGAGGCGCTTGCGGAATACACGCATCTTTTAATCCGTCGTGACCTGGGGATCGAGGGTCAGGACAAGCGCACAAAAGAAGAGATCTTCCGGCAGGGCTATCGGGGGTCACGCTACAGTTTTGGATATCCGGCATGCCCGAATCTTGAGGACCAACGAAAACTTTTTCAATTGGTGCCGGGAGAAAAGATTGGTGTGACGCTCAGCGATACCCTCCAGATGCATCCCGAGCAAACCACCTCGGCGATCATCGTCCATCATCCGCAGGCCAAGTACTTCGGGGTGTAAAGCCCTGGAAACGATGAACGCCGAACGGCTTTCGTTCAGCGTTCATCGTTTTTCCCGTTCCCCGAGGCAGGTTTTACTGCTTTACCGAAGGCTGTCCCAACTTTTCCGCTAAAGATCCGTATTCCTGCCAAATGGCTTCGGGAGTATGAGTCCCGAACTGTTCGAGATATTTCTTAATGTCTTCTAATTCTCCGAACCATTCCGCGGGATCGAAAGCAAAAAGTTTCCCAATAGTTTCCGCCGGGAGATTAAGCCCTGAAAGGTCGAGATCCTTGGGGTAGGGGATCAGTCCGATCGGAGTTTCCTGGGCATCGACTTTTCCGCTGACCCGGTCGATGACCCATTTCAGAACACGGATATTATCGCCGAATCCCGGCCACATGAATTTATTGTTCTCATTCGTGCGAAACCAGTTGATTGAAAAGATCTTGGGCGGCTGCCTGAGCTTTTTCCCGACATTCAGCCAGTGCCCGAAATAATCGCCCATGTTGTAGCCGCAGAAAGGGAGCATGGCCATGGGATCGCGGCGCAGGACTCCGACCTGATGCGCGGCCGCGGCCGTGGTCTCCGAGCCCGTCCGGGTGCCGAGGAAAACGCCGTGTTGCCAGCTGAAAGCTTCCATGACGAGCGGGACCAGTTTGCTTCGGCGTCCTCCGAGCAGGATCGCGGAAATCGGAACGCCTTGCGGGTTTTCGACCTCTTGGGACAGCGTGGGGCAGTTATACATGGAAACGGTGAAGCGGGAATTGGGATGCGCCGCTTTGGTTCCCTTGGACGCGTCCCAATCATTTCCTTGCCAGTCCACGACATGTTGGGGGACGGCGCCTTCCATGCCTTCCCACCACGGTTCATTCGTATCCTTGTTGATCGCCGTATTCGTGAAGAGGGTGGGGGCGAACTTATGGTTCTGGAGCGTCCTGACCATTTGAGGGTTGGTTTGAAGCGAAGTTCCCGGAGCAACGCCGAAAAAACCCGCCTCGGGATTGATCGCGTAAAGCCTTCCGTCCGGCCCGATATTGAGCCATGCGATGTCATCGCCGAGGGTCCAGATCTTGTAGCCCGGAAGCGCGGATTGCATAAGCGCGAGGTTGGTCTTTCCGCAAGCGGAAGGAAGCGCCGCCGCGATATAAGTGATATTTCCCTTCGGGTCTTCGATCCCCATGATCAGCATATGCTCGGCCAGCCAGCCTTCTTCGCGGCCCATGCAGGAGGCGATGCGAAGGGCAAAACATTTTTTCCCGAGAAGGGCATTGCCGCCGTAGCCCGAGCCGATGCTCCAAACGAGTTGTTCCTGGGGAAAATGCATGATGAACCGGCGTTCGTGATGCAAATCTCCGATGGAATGAAGCCCGCGCACGAAGTTTCCGGAATTCCCGATTCGGTCGAGGGCTTCCTTGCCCATGCGGGTCATGATGCGCATGCTTACTGCGACATAGCTCGTATCCGTGACCTGGACGCAGGCCTTGGCGTACGGCGACTTGGGATGTCCCATCATGTAAGGCATGACATACATCGTCCGGCCTTTCATGCAGCCGTCGAAAAGTTTTGTCATCTTTTCCTTGGCTTCCTTCGGATCCATCCAATTGTTGTTCGGGCCCGCGGTATCTTGATCGGGATGACAAACAAAAGTCAGCTGTTCGGTGCGGGCGACATCGTTGGGATGGGAATAGTGGAAATAAGCATTCGGCCACTTCGAGTCGTTAAGTTTATGGAAAACGGGTTTTCCGTTAAG
>JAHFHJ010000116.1 GCA_023246985.1 Candidatus Omnitrophota bacterium
ATAAGGGGAAGATCGCTGAGATGTCCACCGGCGAAGGGAAAACGCTTGTGGCCACGCTTCCCATCTATCTGAACGCGCTGGAAGGCAAAGGCGTGCATCTTGTGACCGTCAACGATTACTTGGCTCGTCGCGACCGGAATTGGATGGGGCCGATCTATGAATTCCTCGGGATGACGGTCGGCGTGATTCAACACGACATGCCTCACGAAGAGCGGCAGAAGGCCTACCATTCCGATATCACCTACGGCACGAACAACGAATTCGGTTTTGATTACCTCCGCGACAATATGGTCACGAGTCTTGAGATGCGGGTCCAGCGGCCGCTCCACTACGCGATCGTCGACGAAGTCGATTCGATCCTGATCGACGAAGCCCGCACGCCGCTCATCATTTCCGGCCCCGCGGAAGATTCGACGGACAAGTATTACAAAGCCCAACGCGCGGCGCTTGCGCTCAAGGGGCATCGCATTCTCAAGGAGGAAGTGGATCCGGAGTGGAAGGCCAAGCTTGAGGAGATCAAAAAAGAATGCGATTACATCGCCGACGAGAAGGCCAAGACGATCCGCATGACCGAGCAAGGCGAAACCCGGGCCGCGAAGCTCATGGGCGTGGACAATATGCACGATTCGGATACGGTCGCGGAACGGCATCACATCATGACGGCTCTGCGCGCGAAAGAGTTTTTTGAGCGGGACGTCGATTATGTCGTCAAAGATAACGAGATTCTGATCGTGGACGAATTCACGGGCCGCCTCATGCCGGGTCGCCGTTTTTCGGACGGACTGCACCAGGCGCTTGAGGCCAAAGAGGGCGTAGAAATCCGCCGTGAGAATCAGACGCTCGCCACTGTGACCTTCCAGAATTATTTCCGCATGTACAAAAAGCTCGGAGGCATGACCGGCACGGCCGCGACTGAGGCGGTGGAATTCGACAAGATCTACAAGCTGGATGTCGTCGTGATTCCGCCCAACCGCCCCTGTATCCGTATCGATTCCGCGGATTGCGTTTACCGGACTGAAAAAGAAAAATTCGATGCGGTGGTGCGGGAGGTCGTGGAAGAGCATCAAAAGGGAAGGCCGTTACTTGTCGGGACGATCTCGATCGAAAAATCAGAACGCCTGAGTCGCATGCTCCAGAAGATCAATCTCCCGCATGTCGTATTAAACGCCAAGTATCACGAGAAGGAAGCCGAGATCGTGGCCCAGGCCGGACAACCGGGCATGGTGACGATCGCGACGAACATGGCGGGCCGCGGCACTGATATCGTTCTGGGCCCGGGGGTCGCGGACAAGGGAGGACTTGCCGTGATTGGTACCGAGCGGCACGAGGCGCGTCGTATCGATAACCAGCTTCGGGGCCGTTGCGGACGTCAAGGCGATGCGGGATCCTCGAAATTCTTTATCGCGCTGGAGGACGAACTCATGCGGCTTTTCGGATCCGATCGCATGGGGGTCATGATGCAGCGGCTCGGAATGCAGGAAGGGGATGAAATCCAGCACCCGCTCGTAAGCCGGGCCATGGAGACCGCGCAGAAGCGCGTCGAGGCGCACAATTTCGAGATCCGAAAGCATCTTCTGGAATATGACGACGTGATGAACCGTCAGCGCGAGTTGATCTACGGTGAGCGTGATCTGGTCCTGAAGGGTTCCGCGGAGGAATTGAAAAAACATATTCTGGATATGGTCGAGAATGTGGTCGAGCATTTGGTCCTGACGTATATCAATCCGGATATCCGCGAAGAGGACAAAGATCCCGAAGAGTTGATCACGGCGCTTGGCGAGAAGTTCGGCGCGGGTTTTCGCGACGTCGTGGAGAAGAACCTGGACGATATGGAAAGGTTGCTTGTCGCTCTGGAGGAAAAGGCGGGCGAGCAGTGGGCATTGCGCGAGCGGGAATTTGGTCCGGAGCGCATGCAGTATCTCGTGCGTTTTATTCTGCTTCAGGTGATCGATACGAAATGGAAAGAGCATTTGTACGGTCTCGACAATCTTCGCGAGGGGATCGGTCTCAGGGCTTACGGCCAACGCGATCCGCTTGTGGAGTACAAGCGCGAGGCTTTTGACATGTTCGACCAGATGACGGACAGTGTTAAAGAAGAGGCCGTCGAGCTTCTTTTCCGTGTTCAGGCGGTCCGGGAGGTTAAGCCGGCCCATCCCGCCGAAGATTCCCAAGCTCAATATCTTCATCCCGAAGCCGGACTTTCGGAGAGCAGGTCAGGCGCTTCCTCTAAAATGCCGCGAGGCATGGGAGCTCTTTCTTCTTTTTCTCCGCGCAACGAGGCCCCTGATAATCAGGCTCCGGCCCCGATCAAGCGCGCCCTGGAGAAGGTGGGGCGAAACGATCCGTGTGTTTGCGGAAGCGGGAAGAAGTATAAAAAATGCTGCGGGACGAATGAATAGTAAGGCGTACGCCGTACGGCGTGCGGAGCAAACGAACACGCCGTACTCCGTACTCCGTACCCCGTATCTCTATCAGATGGTGTCCGGCCTTCTTCTCGCGTTTTCCTATCCTTCCACCGGCTGGGGATTCTTGGCCTGGTTCGCTCTCGTACCGCTTCTCGCCTCTCTTCATCACGCTCAAAATCACTCGCAAGCCCTGGGCTTTGGACTGATCTCGGGGATTGTGTTCTTCGGTATTTCCATGCGCTGGATGACGCATGTGACGGCCGCAGGATGGATGTTTTTGGCGCTGATGGAATCCGTTTCTGTCATGGCGTTCGCGTGGCTCGCCTACGGGGGGATGAAGTCGCAAAGGCCGGTCATTTTTAAGGTTCTATGGATCGCGCTTGCCTGGACGATCACGGAACTCCTGCGCTCTGAGATGCCGGTTTTCGGTTTCGGATGGAACCTTCTTGCGTATTCCCAATCTTCCTGTCTTCCTCTTATCCAGTTCGCAAATATTTCCGGCGCTTATGGTCTTGGATTCTTGATCGCGTGGGTCAACGCGTCCCTTTTTTGCGCTTGGTTCTGGCGCAAGGAACGGAAGGCGGCGCTGAGTTTGAGTGTTGGCATGGTTTTGGTGATGGCAGGCCTTTGGGGTTATGGGAAAATGACGCTCGCAAAACGGGTCGAACCCCGGGAATATTTACGCGTCTCGGTCTTGCAAGGGAATATCCCGCAATCCGTCAAGTGGGAGCTCATGGCCAAGGAGAAGATCCTTGAGATCTATAAAAAATTAACCCAGCTTGCGGCACTCGAACAACCGGACCTGATTCTTTGGCCTGAAGCATCGTTTCCGGGGTATTTCAACCGGGATGTTCAGGCGGGACAGATCTCGCGCCTGGCGGAAGAGGTTGGGACGCCGCTTTTGGTCGGGGGATTGCGTTGGGTGAGCGAGCAAGAGGTCTATAACAGCGCTTATTCTCTCGCCAAGGATGGCGCTTTGGTCCAGCGCTACGACAAGCTCCGGCTCGTGCCGTTTGGCGAGTACATTCCGTTCAAATTTTTTTTGAGTTGGCTGACGCCGGTGGCAAACGCGCTCGGGATCAGTGATTTCAGCGCGGGCAAGAATCCCGTGATCTTTCGCTGGGCTCGCGAGGAGTGGCCGTTCGGCGTTCTCATCTGCTTTGAAGATGTTTTTATGGATCTCGCGAGAAGCCTGGCGGACCGGGATGCGAAATTTCTCATCGTGATCACCAATGATGCCTGGTTTGGGAAGACCGGCGCGCCTTTCCAGCATCTTCAGGCTTCAATTTTCCGCGCTGTGGAGAACGGAATGGCGGTCGTGCGCGCCGCAAACACCGGTGTTTCGGCGTTCATTTCGCATCAGGGCCGCGTCCTTGCGACCGTGAGGAACGCGAGAGGCGATGAGACCTTTGTCATGGGACAGAAGACGCTCGATCTTCCGCTTATCACGGAAAGAACCCTTTACCGCCGGGGCGGGTATCTGTTCCCTTATATCGCAATAGGGATTTTTGCTCTCTTGGCCGTTGTCATGGTTCGGAAAAAATCATAGGGATGAGTCTTCAGTTCGGCGTTGGAAGTTTGGAAGGAAAAACGTTGCATGTTGTGCTCCGAACACCGAACTCTATGCTTCGTGTTTGTTCATTTAAATAAGCGAAAGGCCGCCGTCGGCGGTGAGGGTTTGTCCGACGATCCACGAGGATTCCGGAGAGCAGAGGAATGCGACGACGCGGGCGAGGTCCTCCGGTTTTCCGATTCTTCCGGCGGGGGTTCGTTTCAGCACTTCTTGTTTGAATATGTCGAAAAAGGGAAATGATTTCAGCGCGTCGGTGTCCACCAGTCCGCCCGAGACGGCATTGACGCGAATCCCTTTGGGCATCAATTCCACGCCCAGATAGCGAACCATGGTTTCTATCGCGGCCTTGGAAATGCCGATGGCGCCGTAATTGGGGATGAAACGGTGCGCGCCGAGGCTGGAGAGGGCAATGATAATGCCCGCTTTCTTGGGTTCCATGATGGGCAATGCTTTTTGCGTAAGCGCGAGGAAGGCCTTCGCGTTGATATCCATGGAAAGGTCCCATTGGTTCATCTTGAGCCGGTGCACGGGCTTGAACGCGCCGAGCGCGGCATTATGAATGAGGATATCGAGCGTTCCAAAAGTTTTGAGAATGCTCTCAAAAAGAGGACTATGGGTGTCAAGGTTGCCGATATTCGCCTGGAAGGCTGCGGCCTTCACACCCTTGGCAAGGAGTTCTTCAACGGTTTTTTGGGCGGCCGCTTCATTTTGAAGATAGTTAACGACGATATGAACCCCGTCTTCCGCGAGACGGTGGGCGATAGCCCTTCCGATCCCGCGGGAAGCTCCGGTGATGAGAGCGACCTTGCCCTTTAGGGGAAAATTC
>JAHFHJ010000117.1 GCA_023246985.1 Candidatus Omnitrophota bacterium
GGGCGGAGACAAAAAAGAAGATCTTCGGAAAAATATACGAGTTCGATATCTACGGCATGCCTCACCCGGTTTCGGCGAATGGAAGATTCCAGAAGGCCGCCGAATCTTCGAAAGATCGCGCTTAAAATCCATCCCCGCTCATACTGTGTTCCATCCCGCCTTTGGCGGGATGATAGGTATTGGGACCCATTGATTTTAGGGGTTCGCAGTATTGTACCGTTAACCCTTAAAATGAAACGGAGAACGGTACTCAAGATCCCACCGATTTTTTATTTTTGAACCTTTTTTATTTTTATCCTATACTCCTCGGCGCAGAAACCGTCAGTGCGAAAAGACCGCGATCGAGAAGGCATCATGGATCCTAAAGACAAATCATCAAGTTATTTCCGTAATTGGATCAGCATCGCGGGCAAGGTCCTTTCCCTGATCTTTTTTGTCATCATTGCCTGTCTTTTTCTTTTGGATTTTTTTTTCCAGAAGAAAAACCCCTATTTGGGAATCCTGGCCTACCTCGTCGTCCCAGGTTTCCTCATCTTAAGCCTTCTTTTGATCCCCGCCGGAGCGTTGATCGAACGCTGGCAGCGCCGCAAAAGGGGATATGTCCCGCGGTTCCCGATCATTGATTTCAACAATCCTCTCCACCAAAAATGGGCCTATACCACTTGGGCGGTGGTCACGGTATTCCTGCTTTTCTCCGCGATCGGGGCCTACCAGGCGTTTAATTTCACGGAATCCAATACATTTTGCGGCCGTATCTGTCATCAAGTGATGGAACCCGAGTACACGGCCTATCATCAATCGGCCCATGCCCGCGTGAATTGTACCCAGTGTCATGTCGGAAGCGGTGCCGAGTGGTACGTCCGCTCCAAGATCACAGGCGCCTATCAGGTTTATTCGGTGCTTGCCAAGGCTTACCCAAGGCCGATCGAAACGCCTATCCGCAGTCTGCGTCCTGCCCAGGAGACCTGCGAGCAATGCCACTGGCCGCAGAAGTTCTTCGGTTCTGTCGAACAAAACCATGAATATTTCCTTCCCGATGAATCCAATACGGCATGGAAAACACGAATGCTGGTGTTTGTCGGCGGCGGCATGTCTTCTCAAGGGATCAAGGAAGGCATCCACTCCCATATGATCGGGGACAACAAGGTCTACTATGTTACGACGGATAAAAAACGGCAGGAAATTCCGTGGGTGAAAAAAGTCGGAGCAGACGGTAAGGAAGAGATCTTTGTGGATACGGATTCCGGTTTGACCTCGGAAAATCCGCCCAAAGGCGAAATGCGAAAAATGGATTGTATGGATTGTCATAATCGTCCGAGCCATGTTTACCGGGCGCCTTCAGCGGCGGTGAATGAGGCGATGACGCGCGGAGGCATTGATCCGTCGCTGCCTTTTATCAAGCGGCAGGCGGTCAAGGTCCTCGTAGGGAAGTATGAGTCCCATGAAGACGGCGCGAAAAAAATACGAGAGGCTCTCGAACGATTTTATAAGCAGAAGTACCCACAGATCTTAGTTTCGAAAGAGAGCAAGTTGGAAAAAGCGATCCAGACAGTCATTGATATTTACAAAGCGAATTTCTTTCCCGCGATGAACGTATCGTGGAAGGCCTATCCGAATAATATTGGACACGTCATTTCCCCGGGGTGTTTCCGCTGTCACGACGGCCGGCATCAGACCCAGGAAGGTAAGACGATCTCGAACGCGTGCAAGATCTGTCACGCCATCATTGCCCAGGGGCCGCCGGGCAGTATGGAAAGCAATGTGGAGGGCTTGGACTTTAAACATCCGGACCCGGACGTCGGGGAAGCGTGGAAAGAAATGAATTGCTACGAATGCCATACCGGCGATATTGCATGACCCAACTGTCCCGCTACTTATCATTCCGCCCGAGACGGGATGGGGTTGTCCCCACTGCCATTTTGGAAAAGAAATACAAAGTTTGGACTGTCTCAAAGGGTCTTAATCTTTTCGAAATGACGGTAAGAAAAATCAAAACATGAGAAAAAATTTCACACTAGTTTTCTTGCTAGCTTCAGGCTTATTCTTATTTCAGGGACGCAGTCTTGCCGTCGAAGAGATCAAGAATGACGACTGTTTGACCTGTCACGACAAGATTGACTCCGCCCAATATCAGGCTTCAATCCATGGGGCACGGCTCTGCACTTCCTGCCACAGCGATATCCGAGAGATCCCTCATCAGGAAAAGCCGGGCCATGTTCAATGCGCGGGTTGCCACCCTACGGAAAACGTTATTTACCAGGCCTCCGATCACGGAAAGGCGGTCAGCGCCGGAGCGCCGGCCGCTGGCTGTACCAGCTGTCACGGTGAACCGCATTCTCTTTTGAATTATCGGAACCACGAATCGCCCGTTTTTCGCATGAACATTCCAAAGACCTGCGGAACATGTCATGAGAATGAGAAAAAAATGGCACCCTATGGGCTTTCGCAAGCAGCTCCGATCACTTCGTATGCAACAAGCGTTCACGGCAGGGCTTTGTTGAAGAAGAAATTAATTTCCGCGGCGATCTGCACGGATTGTCACGGATCGCATGACCTCCATGCTCCCTCCAATCCGAAGTCCAAGATGTTCCGGACGCATGTTCCGACGACCTGCGGGAAATGTCACGAGAATGTGATGAATACTTATTTAAGGAGCATTCACGGAACGGCGGCAATGTCCGGGAAAAGGGAAGCGCCCGTCTGTACGGACTGTCATGGAGAACACCTGATCAAGTCTCACCTGGACCCGACCTCTTCGGTTTATGCAACAAACCTTTCGGAAAAAACCTGTGGGAACTGCCATAGCTCCGAAAGAATCAACACAAAATTCGGAATGCCGGCCGACAGGGTCAGCTCCTATTTTAAAAGTTATCACGGCATGGCAAGCAAGCTAGGGGTCACAACCGTTGCGAATTGCGCCAGTTGCCACGGCGCGCACGATATCCTGCCTTCTTCGGACCCGAATTCCTCGGTTCATAAGAGCAATCTTGCACGGACCTGCGGCGAATGTCATCCCGGCGCCGGAGAACAATTGGTAAAAGGGAAGATCCACGAAACTCCCCTGGCCAAGGAGACCCATATTGTTTTTTATGCGACGATCTTTTACATCCTCCTGATCATCGGGGTGATCGGCGGGATGCTGGCTCACAATCTTCTCGATTTCTCGAAAAAGTTCCAGAAACACCTTGCCCGGATCAAAGAGAAAAGCCTGTACGTGAGATTCACGCTTCAGGAACGCATCCAGCATTGGATTCTCACCGTGACCTTCATCGTGCTTGCTTATACGGGGTTTGCGCTCAAAGATCCCGAGGCCTGGTGGAATTTTCCGTTCAAGCTTGTGAAGATCCATTTTGATCTAAGGGGAGTGATCCACAAAGGAACAGCCGTTGTTTTTATAGCGTTGTTGTTTTATCACGTGTGCTATATGATTCTCACCCGGCGGGGGCAGATGAAACTTAAAAACCTTTTCCCGGAAATCCAAGACGTCAAGGACCTTTTTTCTCTTTTGAAATACAACCTCGGTCTTTCACAGCGGAAACCTCACTTCGGAAAGTATGGTTATATCGAAAAAGCAGAATATTGGGCGCTCATTTGGGGTTCCGTGGTCATGATCCTCACGGGTGCTGTCCTGACCTTTGCCGATTATTTCATGCAATATCTGCCGAAATGGGTCATGGATCTTGCGACCACGATCCACTTTTACGAAGCGGTGTTGGCAGTGTTGGCAATTCTGGTGTGGCATTTTTACTTTGTGATCTTCGATCCGGAAGCTTATCCGCTGAACCTGAGCATGGTTCTCGGGAAAGTCCCTGAAAAGGAAAAGGCCATCGAAACGCCGCCGGTTCCGAAGAAAAAAACGGCCGCTAAGACAAAAGATAGTTCTTATGAGCAAAAGTAAAATCAAAGGCAGCCTCCGGAAATTTTTTGAACAACTTGTTTCCGTCCGGCTGACAGCCATTTTGATGTTCATTCTAATCCCGGTCGTGATCGCGGGAAGTCTGATCCCTCAGGGGCGCTCCTTTTCGGAATACGCGCACGCTTATGGGATCAAAACGACCGAAATTTTCTATCGGCTGTACCTCACCTCCCTTTTTACAAGCCCCTGGTTCCTGATCCTGATCCTGCTTCTGGGCGTGAATGTTGTCGGGTGTTTTATCAAGAGCCTTAGGGAGGAAAAGAGATCTTTAGGATTCATGCTGGTCCATGCCGGTCTTATTCTTTTAATGGTGGGAGGCGTGATCAGCGCGATCGGAAGAGTGCAAGGGGAGATCATTCTTAAGGAAGGGGAGAAGGCCTCCGCGATCACGATCGGAAAAAAGACTCTTCCGCTCGGGTTCGAGATCCAGCTGAAGGATTTCGAACTTCAGAAATATGAGAGCCAGACTGAAAAACTTTTTGTGCTCATTCCCGGCCGCAAGGAACCTTCCGAATTTGCTTTCCGACGGAATATATGGACGGCGATCCCCGGCACCGCGTATCAATTCAGGGTCGAGCGGTATGTGGCGGATTTCCGCTACGACATGGCCACGAAAACCGTTTTTTCGGCTTCCGAGGAGGCGAACAATCCGGCGGTGCTCGTCAATATTAAAGGGGAAAAGGGGGATTATGCGGAATGGGTCTTCGCTCAATTCGCGGATTTTCACGGCTCAAGCGACCATCCGATCCAACTGAAATACCGGTGGGCTCCGTCAATCCCGAAGGCTTTCATCAGCCGGGTGGAGATCCTTGAGAATGGCAAAGG
>JAHFHJ010000118.1:0-1675 GCA_023246985.1 Candidatus Omnitrophota bacterium
GGATCATGGACCAGCTCGCCCCGACTTATGACGACAAGATCAAGGTCGTGGGGCTGCGCTTCTTCAATGTCTTCGGCCCCCGGGAGTCCTACAAGGGACACGCTTCCAGCATGATCTATCAGCTTGCGCTGAAAATGATGGAAGGCCATCGGCCCCGTATCTTCAAATGGGGCGAACAAAAACGCGATCATATCTATGTCAAGGATGTCGTCACCGCCACGCTCATGGCTCACCACGCCAAGGGAAGTACGGTCATGAACCTCGGCACCGGACAGGCGACCTCCTTCAATGAGATCGTGGATGCCTTAAACGAGGCGCTTGGCACAAACCACAAACCCGATTATTTCGATAATCCCTACGGTTTTTATCAGAACTTCACGCAGGCGGACATGAGCCATCACGAGCGGATGACGGGCTTCCGCTGCCGTTATACGACACGCGAAGGCATTCTTGATTACGTCAAGAATTACCTTCTCAAAAAAAAGGAATCCGCTAGACTGAAGCCATGAAACGCGAACAACTCATCTCGTTCTTCTTCATTGCCGTCCTGGCATTCATCATTTACGAGGTCTTCAATATCTTTGCGCCGTTCTTCACGGCGATCTTCTGGGCCGCAATCTTCACCTTCACGTTCTACCCGCTCTACGCGAAACTCAGAAAAATCTTCCCCCGGCGGAACAATTCCATAGCGCTTTTGATGACGATCACGGTCTTTTTAGTCGTCGTCCCCCCGCTCATTATGATCCTCATCAATATGACCACGCAGATTATCGAATTTTCCCAGTGGGCCTATACTTATGTCCGTGATGGAAAACTGGAGCAGATGATCGAACAACTCCGGGGACTCCCCTGGTTCCAAAAGGCCCAGGCACATCTCCTGGCGTCCCAGGCCGTCAAAGACAGTCTCTCCTCGTGGGCCCTTGGCACCGCCAAAACGATGGGAAATATTGCGGCGACTCACGCAGGCGCCCTCACTAAAAATATCTTTTTCGTCCTCCTGAATGTTTTCTTCATGTCCTTTCTCACCTTTGTTTTTTTCAGACACGGGGAAAGGATCTATAATTTTATTTATGAGATCGCGCCCTTCGAAAAAGAAACCAAAAAAGCGCTCTTCAAGCAGATCGATGAAACCTTCGCCGCCGTGATCCGGGGCCAGCTTTTAACGAGCGTCACGCAAGCCACCGTGGCGGGGATCTTGTTTACGGCCCTGGGGATCCCGCTTCCGCTTTTCTTTACTTTTCTGACCTTCCTGACCTCGTTCATCCCGATCCTCGGCGCGGCAAGCGTGTGGTTCCCCATCGCGGTTTATCTCCTGATCATGCAGCTTTACGTCCAAGCGATCATTCTTTTTGTGTTTGGATTTTTTGGGATCAGCTTGCTGGACAACATCATGAAGCCCGCGATCATCGGCGGGAAAACAAAACTCCCTTACTTCCTGCTTTTCTTCGGAATCATGGGCGGGATGAAGTTCTACGGCCCGGTGGGGATCTTCCTGGCGCCGGTCGTGCTCTCGCTTTTCTTCGCGCTGATCAAGATCTACCGCGAAAAATACGTCTAGCCCCAATCCACTCGTTCATTTAAGCGAGATGGGAGCTATCCCGACTTTAATTTTCTTTTCATGGAGAGCAGTCGGGATTGTTTCATCCCGTTTCTGGCAAAACGGCCGGTATTGGGA
>JAHFHJ010000118.1:1775-4739 GCA_023246985.1 Candidatus Omnitrophota bacterium
CTAGCCCCAATCCACTCGTTCATTTAAGCGAGATGGGAGCTATCCCGACTTTAATTTTCTTTTCATGGAGAGCAGTCGGGATTGTTTCATCCCGTTTCTGGCAAAACGGCCGGTATTGGGACGAGGCGTATCGCGGCCATCAGCCCTCGTTCCTAACTCCCGAGGATCTTGGTATCCTGACCGATCCGTATCCCCTTCATCAGAGCATGAAGATCTTCCGGCGAAGGACTCGCACCGAGCGCGGTCTCCGGACTGATCAGCCCGGCCTTCCATAGCCCCAGGATCGACTGGTCCATCGTCTGCATCCCTTCGGCATGGGCATTACGGATCGCTTGCGGAAGCTTGTCGATCTTTTTGTCGAGGATCAGCTGCTTGATCGTATAATTCCCCAAAAGGATCTCCGCCGCAGGCAGCAAGGTTTTCCCGTCTTTTCCGTCAAGAAGTTTTTGGACCATGATGCAGGACAGATTCGCCGCAAAATAGCGTAAAATCGCCTCCCGCTGCGACGACTCAAAGAACCCCAACACGCGGTCAAAGACATGGCTCGCGGACTGCGCATGGACGGTGGAGATCACAAGCTTGCCGACTTCCGCCGCGGAAAGCGCGAAACTAAAGGACTCCGCATCGCGCATCTCACCGATCACGATGACGTCCGGAGATTGCCGGGCCACATGCTTCAGGGCCGAGGCAAAACTTTCGGCATCCTCGCCGATCTCGCGCTGCTGGATGAGGCACTGCCGGTCTTTATGCAAATACTCCACCGGATCTTCGATCGTAAGGATATGCTTATGCACGCTTTCGTTCATCGTCCGGAGCATGGCCGCCACCGTGGTCGTCTTACCGGAGGAAACCGCTCCTCCGATCAATATAATGCCGGACCTGTCGAGAGCAATTTTTTTAAGGACCGGCGGCAGATGCAGCTCCTCAAAACTCGGGATCCCCTTCCAAAGCAGCCGGAACACTAGGGAAAGCTCCCCCTGCTGATAAAAGGCATTCCCCCGAAAACGACAATCCTGTTTATAAAATGAGAATCCGAAATCCACGCTTCGATTCTTCTGAAGCATTTCTCTCTGGCGGGGATCCAGCAGCTCCGCGGCGAGCCCCGCGATCTGTTCTCCGGAAAAAGCCTCCAAAGGCAACGGGATCACCTGGCCGCCCAGCCGCATGCGGGGAGGCGCTCCGGCCTTAAGGAAAACATCCTGGCCTCTCTGATCCATAACCTTCTCAAGACAAGCGCTCAGAAAAACATTCGCGTCCATAAGATCCTTTCAGAGCTGGGCACACCTCCCTATCCTCCCGCCGGAGGCGGGAGGGGGCTGTCCCGCTTTCAAAATGCCGATTCATTCTATCAGTTGCCTCTCCGAGGCGCAACAGCGTCCCGAGGTCTGAAGATGAAGAATGAATTTCCTTTTTTCCTGTCCTTAGCTATGATAAGAGCGTTCCGGTTTTCGGACACGGTAACTTTTCCAGGAGATAACCTATGAGGATCACGAATAGAACACCCGCTGACGAAATCTATCAGAAGGCGTCACGACTTTACCGCCTCCGCATTCTTACGATCCTCATGCTCATTCCGCTTTACATGCTCACCTCCCGGTGGGCGGGCTTCGATATCGAGAACCTCTGGCCCCTCTATCTGGTGATCCTGATCGAACTTTTCGTCAACCGTCCCTATAAAGCGTTTTTCAGTCACTCCAAAACGGGCTTCGAAGCTCTTGTCGCTTCAGTGATCATCGACTTTTTGGCAGAAACGACCGCGCTCCATCTCCTGGGGAATGTTGACCTTTTCATTTACACTTCCTGCCTTTTCATTTCAATCGTTTACTGCGCGCTCAATCTCCCGACGATCCTGACGTTTCAGATGGCCACGCTTGCTTCCGCGCTTTACGCCGGACTTATCGTCCTCGGTCATTTCGGGATCATTCCCCAGACCGTTTCGTTCGGACCGGGGTTGAGCATGGTCCAGGAAGCCGCGATCGTCGCGCGGCACATCGCTTTCTTTTATCTGATTGCGATCTTCACAAGGTCCCTCGCCTCGGCCCTCGTCAAAAAAGACGAGCGCCTCGAGGAAGCTCTCTGGGAACTCCGAGAAACAAGCAATCAGATTAAATATTCTTATCATATGCAGACCGATTATTTCGCGCGCATGAGTCACGAGATCCGGGCGCCGCTGAACTCGATCCTCGGATTCTCGCAGCTTCTCCTTGAAAACACTTTCGAACCACTCACGAAAAAGCAAAACGACTTTCTCTCCCGCATTGAAAAAAGCGGCAAACACCTCCGGGACCTTATTAACGATGTACTGGATCTTTCCAAGATCGAGGCGAAAAAAATGAAGCTGGCGCCGCGCGAAGTCGATATGGTGAAGGTCCTCGACACCGTGCTGGATGTTTTTTATGAAGAAGCCATTCAAAAACGCCTGCTTCTGGAATTTACGGAAAAACCCGAAAGCCTGAAAATCATGGCCGATGAACTCAAGATCCGCCAGATTCTTTATAATCTCCTCTCGAATGCCATGAAATTTACCCAACAGGGTTTTATCCATATCGAGCTTGTGAAACAGCCGGCAGGCGGTGCGAAGGTCATCGTCGAGGATTCAGGGCCGGGCATTCCCCTCGAGAATCAGTCCGTGATCTTTCGCCCCTACGAACAGACGGGCCGGGCAACGGCAAAAGAATCCAAGGGAACGGGATTGGGTCTTGCGATCAGCCGACAGTTCGTGGAAATGCACGGCGGAAGGATCTGGGTCGAGAGCGAACCCGACAAAGGATCCAAATTCATCTTCACGCTTCCTCCGGTCCCCGTCCCCCCTCCGCTGAAGCTCGAAAAATCCCCCCTGACGCCCGGTGGGAATTCGACCGCCTGAAACTCTATACCCAACGAAATTAGGATTGCGAACTTTTTGGGGCCGCGTTCCCTCTACAGATTCGCTTTCGACTTCCGCAGATTCAATTTCGTTGGGTA
>JAHFHJ010000119.1 GCA_023246985.1 Candidatus Omnitrophota bacterium
GATAAGTTACCGCCGGAGAATGATTCCAATTCGTGATATTTTCTCCTTTCCAACAGTTATTACTAACACACAGTGTATCTGTCACAGTCTGATCCCCATTCTTGGTAAAAGTAACCAGTTCGCCGGTATGCGCTGGGTTCTGGCCACCCACCGAAGTCCACTGAGTTCCATCGCAAACGTAGAGGCCTGCTATAGCAGGATCAGAATCATAATAAACCGTCCCTTTCACGCCCGCAGTGCAGAGAAAGGGCGCCGGAGTCGTGGGGGTATATTTCACGGTATTGTATTCTCCGGTCGGCGCAGGATAGTAGGTCGTTAGTTCGACTCTTCCGGCGAACGCGCTTGCGGCAAAAAAAGTGAGTCCGGTCCACAAAAAAAGAATCGTTATTTTTTTAAACATAGCGTTCTCCTTTTCGATTTTTTAAAGGGACGGGCATTCACGGATCGCCTATCCCGATACTTGTCGATTCCGGCGAAACCGCGGCCGTGGCGGCGCTGATTTCCGACTATTTGTATCAATGAAAATCAGGCGCTGTCCCCTTTTTTCACTAGCAAATAGTTCCCGATGCGCAGGGAAGATAAGTTGAGGTCCCGTCCCATTTGCTGTCCTGGTAAAGAATGATCGTGGCCCCGCCCACGGTTCTTGTGGCCGTTGCCGTAAAAGTGGCCGTGGTTTGCGTTACGGAAAAACCGTAATCCGCGGTAGAAACTTCCGCGCCCAGCTGATTTCTTATCAGCGTGGAAGTAGCGATCGTTACCGGACCAGCAGGACAAACAGTAGGACACGTAGAAACATAGCTCCCGTTTTTAGTAAAAAACATCTTTTCGGCGGTCCGTATCGTCCTCAGATACGCGATGGCCTGGTTGGCTCTCGCCCTTTCCGCCGATTTCGCGAAACTCGGAATCGCGATGGACGCGAGAACGGCCATCACGACGATCGTGATCAAAAGTTCCGTCAGCGTGAATCCTTTTTTCATCGGCGAATCCCCCTAGGATAACCCCGTTCGAATCTCGAAGCGCGAAATACGCAACAAACTAAACTACATTCCATCACATTCGAAAATATCAAACCGTTTTAGATTTAAAATTTTGAAGATTCGCGGCCGCTTCGGATTTCGGTATTCGAAATTTTCAGATTCAGAGATCTTCTACGCGCTGGCATAGTCGACCGTTACTACGAACCGATAATTTCCATTTCCAAGATCTTGCTTCGTGATAAAAGCGGTCGTCGACCCATCAATCGTGGGACTGGTCTGATTGACGCCACAATTGGCGGGGGTGGTTCTGCAATCCCAAATGGCCCACTGCATTCCGGCCTCCGCGAGATATTGATTTTGAAGCTCCTGGAGCGTCCGGAATTTAATGTTGATGTGCCCCGCTACCGCGGTCAGAATGGCCGTGGCGCCAAAAACGATTACGACCAAAACCGCCAACACGGTGATTAACGCGAATCCTCTTTTCATGCCGCGGCTCATTGCGCGCTCCTGGACCGCGCGACGGCGATGGTCCTCAATGTTTCCCTGGGACCTTCCGTCGGCTTCGTTACGATTTGCACATCGACCTGATTCGTGCTCCCCGCAACCGGGGTAAAAGACACTGTTACAATATCGCCCGCAATAACACTGTCGGCGCTTGCCGCCAAGACGCCGATTTTGGATTTATACATCAACTGGCTTCCATTCTGCCAATAGTAGTGGATCGTGTCGTTCAAATGATCGGAGGTTGCCGCGCCCGCGGGAGCCACTCTTATTTCTATGGAATTATCTGGAGGTACTTTAACGGGATTCGGAACCACCGTGGTTGCCGGGATGGTCACAAGATTGGAGATTGTGATCTTGCCGACAATGTCCTCGAAAGCGCCCAAAGCGGTTCCCATGAGCGACGCTTCATTTCTGATGAAATTTGAAGAAATCCTTCCGAAGCTGATCATGAGATTGGAAGCGGCAAGAAGCAGTACGGTAAAAAGGGTGATCGCTATGAGAAGCTCGAGAAGGGTTACGCCGTTTTCGTCTCTTTTCACGAGGGATCGGTCCATGTGAGGGTGACGGTCACTTTTTTATAGGCAACAGTCCCGCCGCCGCCGGAAATATCCCAGACTTTATAGCTTCGGGCACCGCTGGCGGTCGCCAAATCCCCGGCTGGAAGAGTTAGCCATGCGCCACTGGCACTTGCACTGGTATAGGTTGTCCCTGCGGAATTGCAGAGCGTCTCGGCAGCCGTTGCGCAGGGGGCCATGTAACTGGTGTCAACCAAACGCATTTGGGTCGCCGCTGTTGTCCCTACGGAATTTTTCAGTTCTTCGATCACTTGCCTTGCATAGCTTGCAGCCTGTAGATCCAGACTGCCGGTGGTGCTTCTCATTTTCGAACCGCTGACGAGCCCAAGCGTGGAAGAGACGGCCAACGCGGCCACCGCCAGGAGGACCATGCTCACAACGACCTCAACAAGCGACATCGACTTGTGATTCTTCATAGTGTTAAGTGTACACCAAAAGCGACTTCTTGCAAAGACTTCCGTTGCCCTTTTTCCGGGCTTTGTGGTACATTACCTCATCATCATGTTAAAAATCTTCCGACAGCACACTAAAACCATCATCTGGGTCGTGGTCGGTTCGTTCATTCTGTGGGGCGGCTATTCCGTAAGCGCTCTCAAAAGGGAAGGCCGGTACGCGGGCGAGGCCTTCGGAAAACCGGTGACATTTCAGGAATACAATCGGTATGACCGCGCCACGCGGCTTTTCATGCCCTCCGAAAAACCGATCGAGGATACGGAACTGCTTCGCCACTACGCCTGGCAAAATATCATTTATTCCCGTGAAGCAAAACGAAACGGTATTAAGATCACGGATGAAGAGGTGCGAAGCGGGATCGCTTCGATCCTGAAGCAGCAAGGCCTGCTCAGCCCGACCCCGGAACAGTACAAGGTCTGGCTTACCCGCTCGCTCAATATGTCCCCGCGCGAATTTGAGGAAGGCTTAAGAGAATTCATGCGCATCCAGAAACTTTTGCGCGTGAAGATCGCGGGCTTCGCTCCCGAGGGAGCCGAAAAGACGACGGACGCGAAAGCGAAGGAAGAAGCCGAGGAGAAACAAAAAATAGCTTTCATGACATGGACCAACGACGTGAACAAACGCGCCGCGCTCAAAGATTATCTGGCTCTTCCGCCGGCCCAAGAAAACGCGTCGGAAGCCCTCAAAGAACCGGCGCCGAAGGCCCCTGCGGATACGGGAACATCCCGTTCCCGCGAGCGTGCCGGAGACATGGGCTCCCGGCCTGCGGATACGGGAACATCCAGTTCCCGCGAGCGTGCCGGAGACATGGGTCACCGGCCCGTTTCCGCCGCCCCGCCCGCTTCGACCGCGAAATCCGCGCCTGCCGTCAAGAAAAAACAGGAACTCGCATGAGCCCCGTCAAAGATAGCAATCGTTTGAAGAGAGCTTCCGTGATGGAAAAGACGCGTTCTGCATTTTCAAAAAAGTATTCTCCTAAAAGTAATAAAAAAGATTTTCCGCCGATCGCTAACGGGATGCGTAAGACTGCGGCGGAATGCGCAAAGCTGGTCGGCGGCACGGTCCTCGGAGACGGCGCTCTTTTGATCGAAGGCGTCACGAACTTCGAAAACCCTCTCAAGGGACATATTTCCTTTGTCCAGGACGAAAAAGGATTTAAAACCCTTGAAACTTCGGAGATCGCCTGCATGATTGTGCCAAAAAATATTGGCGCATCTTCCAAAGTCCTGATCCAGGTCGAACATCCCAAGCAGGCGTGGGCCCGGCTCCTCCGGGAGCTCTTCCCCGCCAGGAAATTCCCCGGCACGATTTCGCCGAGCGCTTCCATCGCCAAAACCGCCAAACTCGGCAAGCATGTCACCGTAGAATCTTTTGTGACTGTCGGAGAACGCGCGGTGATCGGCGATAACACGGTCCTTTGTTCGCATGTTTTTGTGGGCGCGAACGTCGCGATCGGCCCGAATGGAGTCATTCATCCCCACGTCACTCTTTATGAAAATTGCAAGCTGGGCGCGAACGTGATTCTTCACGCCGGCACCGTGATCGGCGCGGATGGTTTCGGCTATGTCGCCGCGCCGGACGCTCACGAGAAACTCCCCCAGATCGGCAATGTGGTGATCGAAGACGACGTGGAGATCGGGTCCTGCTCCACGATCGATCGCGCGGCCATCGGTTCCACGAGGATCGGCCAAGGATGCAAGATCGACAATCTCGTCCAGATTGCCCATAACGTCGTGCTCGGCCCCCACACGGTCATCTCCGCGCAAACCGGCATCTCCGGGAGCTGCAAGATTGGTTCCCACGTCACGATGGGCGGGAGCGTCGGGGTCGGCGATCACGTGGAGATCGGGGATTGGACCCTGGTGGGCGCGGGCGCGGGATTCCCTTCCCACAAGAAAGTCCCGGGCAAACAAATCGTTTTTGGACGACCGGCCAGACCTTACGCCGAAGCCCGCCGTCAGATCGGCGCTCAGCTCCGCGCCGCGGAAACCTTAGACGACGTCCGCGCGCTCAAGAAGAAAGTCGCCGAGCTGGAAAAGAAGTTGAGTTAAAGGGGACAGGCATCATTACTTTTTAATGATGCCTGTCCCCTTTATCCTTTGAGCCGGATCAGACTGAGGAATTCGCCGCGGGAGCGGGCGTCCTTGCGGAAGGCGCCGAGCATGGAGCTGGTGATGGTGTAGGCGTCGGATTTTTTGACGCCGC
>JAHFHJ010000120.1 GCA_023246985.1 Candidatus Omnitrophota bacterium
TGCTGCCGACTTATGCCCAGGTGCCGGTGTGTCTGGTCAAGGGGAAGGGGACGCGTGTTTGGGATCTGGAAGGCAAAGAGTATCTTGATCTTTTTCCGGGATGGGCGGTTTCCGGTATCGGACATTGCCATCCGATCGTGGTAAATGCGGTCAAGGAGCAGGCCCGGAAGATTCTGCACGTGCCGAACAATTTTCTGAATCTGAAACAGGCCGAGCTCGCGCGCGTTATTTCCGAGGCTTCGTTCCCGGCGAGGGTTTTTTTCTGTAACAGCGGCGCCGAGGCCAACGAGGCCGCGATCAAGTTCGCCCGGAAATATGGGAGTGAAACGGGGCGTTACGAGATCATCACCATGAAGAATTCTTTTCACGGTCGGACGCTTGCGGCCATGACGGCGACAGGCCAGGAAAAATTTCATCAGGGTTTTCAGCCGCTCGTGGAAAAATTCCACTATGCGGATTTCAACGACTTGGGATCCGTCAAAAAGCTCCTCACCCCGAAGACCATTGCGATCATGCTCGAGCCGATCCAGGGCGAAGGCGGCATCCATGTGGCAAGTCCGGAATTCCTCGGGGGCCTCCGGAAGCTTTGCGACGAAAAAGACATGCTGTTGATCCTGGATGAAGTGCAGACCGGGATGGGGCGCACGGGGAAGATGTTCGCGTATCAGCATTATCCTTTGGAGCCGGACCTCATGACGCTCGCCAAGTCTTTGGGCGGCGGCGTGCCGATCGGCGCGCTTGTGGTGAACCGGCGAATCAAAAAAGAAGTGTTCGCGCCCGGCATGCACGCCTCGACCTTCGGAGGAAATCCGCTTGTGTGCGCGGCGAGCCTCGCCGTGTTCAAGGCCATTAAAAAAGAAAAATTGCTTACGCACGCGATTCGTATGGGAGAATTGCTGGACCAGGGGTTTGAGAAACTGCAGGCGAAATATCCGGTGATCGAAAGTGCCCGGGGCATGGCGCTCATGCGGGCTTTGAAACTCAAGGAGCCCTCCGCGCCGTACGCGACCGAGGCCCGGGAACAGGGGCTTCTCATGAACGCGACGCAGGGGGATGTCCTTCGAATCATGCCGGCGATGACGATCTCGCCCAAAGAGATCAAGCTTGCCATGCGGATCCTGGACCGTGTTTTTTATAAACTTCAAAAAAAGAAAAGTGAAGGTTGCGCATGTTCAAGTCACTGATCTCGATCAACGATCTGAGTTCCGAAGAGATTCGCAAAATCATGGAGCTTGCGGCCAAAGTTAAGGCCCGGCCGCAGGAAGTGCGGGACGCGCTTGAGGGCCGCATCTTCGGTTTTATTTTTGAAAAGCCTTCCACGCGGACTTGGGTTTCGTTCCAGGCGGGCATTTATTCCATGGGCGGCAGTGTGATCTATCTCGGACCCGAAGACATCAAGCTCGGCGTTCGGGAAGAGGTGCGCGACGTCGCGCGCGTGCTTTCCCGTTATCTTTCGGGCGTGGTGATGCGGACTTTTTCACATTGGACCATCACCGAGTTCCAGGATTATTTCGAGAAGCCCGTGATCAACGGCTTAAGCGATCTGGAGCATCCCTGCCAGGCCCTTGCGGATTACATGACGCTTTTTGAAAAAGTCCCGGCGGAAAAGGATCCCGTGCTCGCGTTCGTGGGCGATGGGAACAACGTGCTTCATTCGCTGATGCTTGTGGCGGCGAAACTGGGCGCGAAGATCCGCTACGCGACGCCCCGGAAATACCAGCCCAAACCCAAGCTTCTCGCGCTTGCCAGGCAGATCGCGAAAAAAACCGGCGCGTCGATCGAAGGTTTTTCCGATCCCGCGAAGGCCGTGAAAAACGCGGACGCGGTCTATACGGATGTGTGGGTGAGTATGGGCGAAGAGGCGATGCGCCGGAAGAAGCTTAAGGACTTCAAAGGCATGCAGGTCAATAAGGAGCTCTTGCAGCACGCGAAAAAAGACGCGCTCGTGATGCATTGTCTGCCGGCGCACCGGGGCGAAGAGATCACCAACGATGTGATGGAAAGCAAACACTGCGTCGTTTTTGACGAAGCTGAGAACCGGCTTCATATCCAAAAAGCCATCTTGCTTTATCTTTTTAACCAGGGGGCGATCCAATGAAAAAAGTTATCTTGGCTTATTCCGGAGGGCTGGATACCTCCTGCGCGGTGAGATGGCTCGGCGAACAGCATGGGCTGGAGGTGATCTGTTTTTCCGCCTTTATCGGAGAAGTAAAAGATAAGACCCCGCTGATCAAGAGGGCCAAAGCCGCAGGCGCGAGCAAAACTTACATCGTAGACCTCAAGGAGGAATTCGCGACCGATTACATCCTGCCGTCGCTTTGGGCGCACGCGCGTTACGAGGGCCAATACCCCCTCGCGACGGCGCTCGGACGGCCGCTCATCGCGAAGCATCTTGTGGAGGTTGCGCAAAAAGAAGGCGCCGAATTTGTGGCGCACGGCTGCACCGGCAAAGGCAACGATCAGGTGCGGCTTGAGGTCGGCGTTCGGACGCTTGATCCGGAACTTAAGATCATTGCGCCGCTCAGGGATTGGGAGTTCAAGACGCGCGAAGAAGAGATTGAATATGCCCGGGAGCGGCGGATCCCGATTAACGCGACCCGGAAAAGTCCGTATTCCATCGATAAGAACATTTGGGGGGTCGCGATCGAAGCGGGGATCCTGGAAGATGCCTGGGTGGAACCGCCTGAAGCCGCGTATGTGATGACGTGTTCCCCGGCCCAGGCGCCGGCGAAGCCAAAATATCTCGTGATTGAATTCGTGAAAGGCGTGCCTGTCCAAGTGAACGGCGTCCGCAAGGGTCTTGTCGAAATGATTGATTATTTGAACAGGGTCGCCGGCCAATACGGGGTCGGCCGTTTTGACATGATCGAGAACCGGCTCGTGGGGATCAAGAGCCGCGAGATCTACGAAGCGCCGGCCGCCGAAGTCTTGCTCAAGGCGCACGAAGAACTTGAAGGGTTCGTGATGGACCGGGAGTTCCTCCATTATAAGCGGCTGCTTTCCGGGAAATACGCGGAGCTTGTGTATTTCGGGTTGTGGTTCTCGCCCCTGAAACGGTCACTGGACGCGTTTTTTGCGTCGAACCAGGATCGCGTGACGGGGAAAGTCCGGATCAAACTGGACCGAGGCCACGCGATTTGCGTGGGCCGGGAATCGACGAACGCTCTCTATAAGGAAAAACTCGCGACCTATTCCAAAGGGGATATCTTTGACCGGAAGGCCGCCGCCGGATTTATGAAAATTTGGGGACTTCCTTACGAAGGAATGTACAAAAACAGGATTGAGGCCTGAGCGCTGAGCCATGAGTTTTTACTCAAGGCTTGTGCCTCATGGCTTGACTAAAGGAGCCGTCTATGGCTAAAAAAATGTGGGGCGGAAGATTCAAGAAAGACACGCATCCGGCGCTTAAGTGTTTCAGTTATTCGCTGGAAACGGACAAAGAACTTTTTGACGCCGAGATCCGCGTCAATCAAGCCTACGCGAAAATGCTTGCGCGGGCGGGTCTCATCATGGCCGCGGAATCGAAAGCGATCCTGCGCGGCCTCAAGTTGGTGGCCCGGGCTTTAAAAGGTCATGACCTCGCGGCTTTTATGGACCGGTATGAAGACATCCACACGCTTATCCAAATGGAACTCGAGAAAAAAGCGGGCGCAGTGGCCAAGAAGCTCCACACCGGCCGCAGCCGGAACGACCTGGTCATCACCTCGACCCGCATTTATCTGCGGGAGAAGATCTCCGCGATTGAAGATAGCATCCGGAAACTTCAGAAGAGCCTTGTCGGTGCTGCCGAGAAAGCGGGGGAGATGATCGTTCCGGGCATGACCCACCTTCGGAAAGCGCAGCCTGTCCTTCTTGCGCATCATTTGCTGGCTTATGTTGAAATGCTCGAGGAGGACCGGTCGAGACTTTTAGATTCCGTCAAACGCGTGAACATTCTGCCGCTTGGTTCCGCGGCGCTCGCGGGATCCGCACTTCCGATCGATCAAAAATTCCTGGCCCAAGAGCTTGGGTTTGACGGCATTGCCAAGAACAGCATGGCCGCGGTAAGCGACCGGGGATTCCTTGCCGAATTCCTGGGCGTTCTGTCCATTGTGTGGGCGCATCTTTCGCGGCTTTCGGAGGATTTCATTCTCTGGAATTCCGAGGCGTTTGGTTTCGTGGAGCTTGATGACGCGTTCGCGACCGGCTCCAGCCTTATGCCGCAGAAGAAAAATCCGGACGTGTTTGAACTCGTTCGCGGCCGGGCCGGCGTGATCTTCGGGTACCTTCAGGCCATTCTGACCGTGCAAAAAGGTCTGCCGCTTTCTTATCATCGGGATTTACAAGAAGACAAGCCCGGTGTTTTCGACGCCGTGAAAAAGACCGCAACCGCGTTGGAACTTCTGGGGCTGGCCGTGGGTTCCGCAAGTTGGCACAAGAAGGCCATCCTGCGTTCTTTGGATGACGATAGCCTTTTTGCGACGGATATTCTCGAATATCTCGTGCGAAAAAAAGTCCCGTTCAGCGAAGCCCATCAGCTCGTGGGGCAGACCGTGCGTCGCGCAATGGAGACCGAAAAAAGGCTCCGGCAATGGTCCGTTCAGGAGTGGCAAAGATTCTCGCCCCAGTTTGGCGCGGATATCCACGATCTTTTTGACGCGAAAGAATCCGTGCGGGGCAAAAAAACGATCGGAAGCACGCATCCCGCGCGGGTGAA
>JAHFHJ010000031.1 GCA_023246985.1 Candidatus Omnitrophota bacterium
TGCGGATGAAAGAGGCGCTTATCTGGAGCGCTGTTTGGACCGGGGCGGCCCTCCTCTTTAACTGGGGGATCTATGCGGTCAAGGGAAAAGAGCTCGCGCTCCAATTTTTGGCCGGTTATGTGCTGGAGCGAACGCTGAGCTTTGATAACCTTTTCGTGTTCCTTCTCGTCTTCAACTATTTTCAGCTTCCGAACATCCATCATCATAAGGTGCTCTTTTGGGGGATCTTTGGCGCTCTGATCTTCCGGGCTATTTTCATCGCGTGCGGGATTGGCTTATTGCACTACTTTACCTGGATGATCTATGTTTTCGGAGCGATCCTCGTTTGGACCGGGGTCAAACTTGCTTTTGAGAAAGACGCGAAGGTGGAACCCGAGAAGAACATTTTCGTGAAGGGAGTCCGTCGCCTTTTTCCGGTCTCGGACTCTTACGGCGGGGGGAAATTTTTTACCCGCGAGAACGGGATCCTTTTCGCGACACCCCTGATGGTAATTCTGGTCGTGATCGAATCCACCGATATTGTTTTTGCGGTGGATTCCATTCCGGCGGTACTGGCCATTTCGAGGGATCCGTTCATCGTCTATACCTCGAATATTTTCGCGATCCTCGGCCTTCGGGCCCTCTATTTCGCCATCGCGGAACTGATGCGGCTTTTTCATCTTCTCCATTACGGCCTTTCACTGATCCTGGCGCTGATCGGCATCAAGATGTTAATCGTTTCTTTCGTTCACATCCCGACCGCGGTCGCGTTGAGCGCCATATTATTTATCTTGGCAGCGTCGATCATTGCCTCTATAATTTGGCCTTTAAAATCAGGGGAGACAAGCTCGAACTCCTGACCCGCGGGACGAGCCTTCATTTTTATCCGTAACACTCAAAATACCAAGGAGGCATTTAGATGTTAGAGTTTTTTTCAGCTTTTAAAGAGCTTTCCCGCGGCGAGACCGTCGCGCTTTGGACGGTGCTTGGCACGGCCATTGCCGGTCTTTTTTATGCCGGTTTTCTGATGATTCAGGTCCTTCGCGAGGACCAGGGAACGGCAGAGATGCGAAAGATATCGAGCGCTATACGCACGGGATCGAACGCGTATCTCGGCCAGCAGTTCAAGGCCATCAGTTTTCTCGTTTTCATCGTCTTTGCGATTCTTTATTTCACGGCGGGTGAGAAATACATCGGCGTCGGACGGGCTTGCGCCTTTATCATGGGCTCTATTTTTTCCGCGTTCGTGGGTTGGGCGGGAATGAACCTGGCGGTGCGCGGGAACGTCCGCGTCGCCGCGGCGGCTGACCGAAAAAGTTTCGGAGACGCTCTGAAAATCGCTTACCGCACCGGAACGATTACGGGGATGCTCACGGACGGCCTCGGCCTTTTGGGCGGCACGGTCATTTTTATGATCTACGGGATGCGGGCTTATGAAGTCCTGCTCGGTTTTGGGTTTGGCGGCACGCTTCTCGCGCTTTTCATGCGTGTCGGCGGCGGTATTTTTACGAAAGCCGCGGACGTGGGTGCGGACCTGGTCGGCAAAATCGAAAAGAACATTCCGGAAGACGATCCGCGCAACGCCGCGACCATTGCCGACAATGTCGGCGACAATGTCGGAGATTGCGCCGGAATGGCCGCGGATATTTTTGAGTCGTATGAAGTGACGATCGTCGCGGCCATGATCCTTGGCTGGGCGTCCTTCGGACACAAAGGCGTGATCTTTCCGCTCCTCGTGCGCGCGATCGGCGTCTTCAGCTCGATCATCGGGACTTACATGGTTCGCACCAAGGAGTCTGTGCGCGACGCGATGAAGGCGATCAATATCGGCTTCATCTCTTCCGCGGCGATCTCGATCGTCGGTTTTGCGATCGTGGGATTTTTCTACCTCCGTTTCACGGGCATTCAGCATCCGGTTTGGGTCAGCCTCGGCGTCGAGGGACTTGATATGCGGCCGGTGTGGACAACCCTTGTGGGGATTCTTCTAGCGATCACGCTGAACCGCGTGACCGAACATTTCACGGATACAAAGAATAAACCGGTTCAACAAGTCGCCGAAGCCTGCCAAACGGGACACGCGACGAACATTCTTGCCGGATTTGCCGTGGGTCTTGAAAGTACGGTGTGGGCGATCATCGTGATCTCGATTTCGATCGTTATTTCCGCCATGATCTACACGGGCACCAATCCGACCTTTGTGGCCTACGGCGTTGCGATGTGCGGGATCGGGATGCTCACGCTTACCGGCAACAATATTTCCATGGACGTGTTCGGGCCTGTGGCGGATAACGCCAACGGCATTGGGGAAATGGCGCATCTGGGCAAAGACGCGCGTCAAATCCTCTCGGATCTCGACGCGGTGGGGAATACCACCAAGGCCATTACCAAAGGGATCGCGATCGGGTCGGCGGTGGTCGCGGCCATCTCGCTTTTCAACGCGTTCATCACCGATATCAGTCATTTGATCCATCAAACCTACGAAGCGGTCGCGGCATCACTCTCGATCTCCTTCCCGAACGTGTTTGTCGGGCTTTTGATCGGCGGCGCGATCCCGTTCCTTTTTAGCGCGCTCACCATTCGCGCGGTCGGCCGCGCGGCTTTCTTGATCGTTTATGAAGTTCGTGAACAGCTCAAGGATGCGGCCGTCTGGGCCGGGACGAAACTTCCCGATTACGCGCGCGTCGTGGCTATTTGCACGACGGCCGCGCAAAAAGAATTGATCCGTCCGGCACTTCTTGCAATCCTCGCGCCAATCCTGGTGGGATTTCTCCTCAAGAAAGAAGCGCTCGGAGGTTTCCTTGCGGGCATGATTCTCTCCGGCCAGCTTCTTGCGGTCTTCATGTCGAACGCGGGCGGCGCTTGGGATAATGCCAAGAAGATGATCGAAGACGGCGCTTATGACGGTAAAGGGTCCGAGGCTCACAAGGCTTCCGTGACCGGGGATACGGTCGGTGATCCGTTGAAGGACACCGCGGGTCCGGCGCTTAATCCGCTCATCAAGGTCATGAACATGGTAGCGCTTTTGGCGATCCCGATTGTGGTGAAGTTTGAAAATTCTTCCGCGGCGTTCTGGGGGTCCGGGATCGTGACGATCGCTCTGATCGGGTTTGTATTGCGCGATCCGGAATCGAAAAAAACGGCAATCAAGCAAAAAGCCGTAGAAACGCAAGTGGCTCATATCAAATAAAAGGTGGAAAAATAAAATCGAACGAGGGGGTTGATCTCTAAACCCCCTCGCTTTATTTATAAAACTGTTATGGCAGTCATGATCAAGCGGGTCGAAAGACCCCGTGAACTTAAATGGTACCATGCCGGCGCCATGCTCTACGGCGACTGGGGCACCTCCAAGGCCTATGTCCTCGGCATTGCTTTTGCCCTGGCGGGTCATGCCTCGTGGTTTTTTCTCGGTCTCATGTCGCTTTTTATGGTCCTGATCGGGACCTGCTACATGACCATTTGCCGCATCTATCCGGACGGAGGCGGCGTTTATTCCTCGGTCAAGCACCGTTCCCAGACGCTCGCGGTGATCGGCGCTCTTCTCCTGGTCGCGGATTATGTGGTAACTGTTTCGTTGAGCGTGCTTGACGCTTTCCATTACTTCAATGTTCCGAATCCGGAGCTTTGGGCGATCAGCGCGATCCTTTCGATCGGAGCCATCAATTGGGTCGGGCCGTCGAAAGGCGGCGCCGTCGCGGCCGTGATCGCCCTTTTCGCGTCGCTCGCGGCGTTGACCCTTTTTGTTTTTACCGTGCCGAGCTTTTCTCATGTCCAGCTTGCGATGCCGGCCGGCGGATTCATCAAAAATTGGCCTGTTTTTGTCGGGATCGTGCTGGCGCTTTCAGGCGTGGAGGCCATCGCGAATATGACGGGTGTGATGGTGGAACCGGTCGCGAAAACTTCCCGGCGGGCGATCTTGCCGGTGCTGATCGAAGTATCGCTTTTGACATTTCTTCTGGGAGTCGCGATGAATGCGATTCCTGGTTTGACGGGGCACACAGCCGACATGCTTCGCGCGCTTGGTAATTACTTTATCGGCCCGTGGTACGGCGCCGTGATATCGATCATTTTCGGTTTTCTGCTCCTTTCCGCGGGGAACACTGCGATCATGGGGCTTGTGAGCATTCAGTTCGCCATGGCCAAGGACCGCGAATTGCCGCCTATTTTTTCGAAGCTCAATCGTTTTGGAATGCCGTGGCTCGCGTTGATCATCGCGACACTGGCGCCGGTTCTTGTGCTGATTGTAGAGAAAGATATCGTCCACTTGGCTGCCCTTTACGCGATCGGCGTGGTGGGCGCCATTGCGCTCAATCTCGGGACCTGCGCCACGAATTTTTCGATTCGATTAAAACCTTGGGAACGCGTCCTGTTAACCTCGGGCGGAATCATCACTCTTTTTATTGAAGTCACGATCGCGATCCAGAAACAGAACGCGCTTTTCTTCGTCCTGACCATTATAGGGGTCGGTCTCATCCTGCGTCATGCCGCCAAAGTGATCGCGCCGGTGACGATGCCGGCATTGGCTTCGGAAGTGAATGTACTGACCGTGGCGGAGGCCAAAGAGCTCTCATCTCTTTACAAGAGCACGGCCATGGTGGCGCTTCGCTCCGTCAATCCCGTGCTGCTTGAAGAGGCGGCCTTGCACGTTAAGGCGATGGGCGAGAATTCGGTTTATTTGAGCTATGTGGAAGCAACGCCTCCGTCGCCCGAGCTGCCGACTGAGATTGAACCTTCCCGGGAGTCCGTGGAAATTCTTGCCGGGGCCCAGGAAGAGATGGAAAAACACGGGATCACGGCCGTGCCTATCTGGCAGATCGGGGAGAATCCCGGCCGCCTGATCGCGCGCGCGGCCCAGGAGCTGGGCGTTAAAACGGTCGCAATCGGAGCTACGAAACGCAGCGCACTCATCAATCTTTTGCGCGGGGACGTGCTACGCGTTCTTGCCCATAACCTCCCCAGAGCGTGCCATTTATTGATTGTCGGTTAGCGCCTTTTGGGAGTATGCTATTCCGCGGAAGGGGTCGCTTGGAACCTTACGATCCTTGTCGGAGACTTGATTTCTATACCCAACGAAATTGAATCTGCGGAAGTCGGAAGCGAATCTGTAGAGGAAACGCGGCCCCAAAAAGTTCGCAATCCTAATTTCGTTGGGTATAGTACCGTTCTCCATCCCGACTTTGATTTTCTTTTCATGAATGGCAGTCGGGATTGCCCCAATTTCAACTTCGTTGAAATTGATAAGTATTGGGACTATTTTCAGGGACGAGGCATGAGAACTTTTAAAATCCCGACCGTTTTTTTAATTTTAATGCTATCCGCTTCAGGGATGCTCCGCGCGGAATGGTTCGACGGCGAGGTCCAGAAGATCGACGCCAAAGCCGGGACGATCACGATCAGCGAGATCGATCCGATCACGAACACCGAAGAAAAAGAAGAAATCCTGGTCGATGACGCTACGATCTTTTCAGGGGTAAGTTCCCTTAAGGACATCCGCAAAAACGATAATGTCACGATTGAGGCCCGGTATGACGAGCCGGCCGATGTCTGGAGAGCCGTTTCCGTCGAGGTCGCCGAGGCCGGCGCGTGAAAGCTCGGGCAGTTGACAAGATCTTGAAACCCCGGGCGCGATATAAAAAAAATCCTCCGGCACGAAAACATTCTCACTGCTTTGGAATTTTGACCACCCCTGCCAAAGACATCTTTCATTCCAGTTATCACCGCGGGCTCCTCTCGGGGATCGTGCCGCGCATCAAGGCGGTGAAGGGCCGGATGAAGATCCTCATGATGCCTTTTCAACCTTATCGGAGTCTCGAGGAAATACTCTGCCGTCATGATCTGGACGGGCTTTTGATCCTGACATGGCGCTGGATTCATCCTTCGATCGCGCGGCTCATTGAAACGACACGCCATTCCCGGGTTCTTGTCGTAAATGATCCCGTCCCGGGGCTTCGGGTGAATAGCGTCTACGCGGACACGGATGCCGGCATGGCCCAGGCCGTCGCGCATCTTGTGAAAAAAGGTTTCCATAAAATCGGCATGCTTCACGGGCCATGGAAAGTTTCGTTTAAGATCAGAAAGAAAAAAATTAAGGTTCCGTTTATTGATACCCGACTCAAAGTCGAGGGACTGATCCGGGCGCTTAAGGCCAAACGGCTCCTTTGGGATCGGGGCTGGTTTCGTTCCGGGGCCGCCAATAGCGAAACGGAAGGATATCGCGTGATGAAAAACTGGCTGCGCGAAAAGGATCTTCCCGAAGCCATTGTTTGCGGAAACGACGACCTTGCTTTCGGCGCGCTCAAAGCCATGAAAAAATCCGGGAAAAATCTGGCCGTGATCGGTTTTGACGATAACGAGCGCGCGAAAAGTTTCAACCCGCCTCTCACGACCGTCCGTCAGCCCCTGGCACAAATGGGGAGGGATGCGGTGGAGATCCTGATCCGGCAGATCCATGGCTCTTTGCTCCGGCCCGTTTCAAAAAAATATCTCCCCCGACTCATCGTCCGGAAAACCGCGTAGCAGCCTTGAGGCCCAAGCCATGAGGCTTGAGGAACCGCTCAAGGCTCGGGTCTTATGGCTCACGGCTGTTCTGAAAGTCAATCCAGCGTGTCTTCATGCCGTAATATAAGGCAAGAATTTTTACTTCCAGAAAAGGAAAACTATGCTTATCACCCTCGTGGCTTCCATCATCGCGCTCGGATACCTTTTCTACCCGATCCGATCATCCTGGATCCGCGCGTTCCTGAAATATCTGGCCGGGATCTTTTGCTTTTGGGCCGGACTTTTTTTTGCGGTGCCCCCGGCGGATCCGTTGCTTGTACGCGCCATAGGAATTTCGGTCCTCGCGGTCGGCGGCGCGCTCCTTTGTATTGATATAGTAGCTTCCGGGATTCTGTGGATCGGCGAACGGCTGGGCAATATCTTCCGGAAAACGCCGCAGCTTCCGCATTATCTCCTCGAAATCTGGTCGGCCATGGAGCGGATGGCGTCGCGCAAGGTGGGGTCTCTGATCATCCTCCAACGCAAGCAGCCGCTTCGTCCGCATATGAAAGGCGGAATGCCATTCGATGCGGAGATCAAATCCGAGATCCTGGTCCCGCTTTTCCTGACCACCTCGCCCGTGCACGACGGCGCGCTCGTGGTTCATAAAGGCCGCATCCAGACCGTGAAAGGGATCCTGCCGCTCGCGTCGCTCGCGGATCTCGCGCCCAATTTCGGCACGCGGCACCGTGCCGCGATCGGGATCACCGAAAAAACGGACGCCCTCGCGCTCGTGGTCTCGGAAGAACGCGGCCAGATCAGCGTCGCTTATCGCGGCTGTCTCGTCCATATTGCGGACCGGCCGGAATTCTTGAGGACGCTCCGGTGGGTGCTCAAGGGTAAGAACATCCTGCGTCTCAAAAACGCGAATTTTATCGTCACGACCAAAGTGTTAAACGATTTGACATAGATCAAGCCGTGAGAATTAAGCCATGAGCCATGAGAAAAACGTTTTGGCTTTAGCATCAAGGATCAGGACTCATGGCGGATGGCACTTCATGTCATCAATCTTGTTGGTAGAAAAAAAATGAAAAAATACATCCTTGCAATCGATCAAGGCACGACCGGTTCGCGGGCCATTCTTTTTGATAAAGCCGGCAGAACGATCGCGAGCGCCTACCGCGAGTTCAGGCAATATTTCCCAAGACCCGGCTGGGTGGAACACGACGCCCGGGAGATCTGGCGCTCCTGTGAGAGCGTGATCCGCGAGGCAGTTCGAAAAAGCGGGATCTCCCCGGAAGAAATTCTTGCCATCGGCATCACGAACCAGCGCGAAACCACGGTGCTGTGGGATCGCGAGACCTCGAGGCCCGTGCATCACGCGATCGTTTGGCAATGCCGCCGCACCCGGGAGATCTGCGACAAACTCAAAAAACACGAGTCCTTCATTCACAAGCGCACCGGGCTTGTGCTCGATCCCTATTTCTCAGGGACCAAGATCCAATGGCTTTTGGAACATATGCCGGGTCTTCGCAGACGCGCGGTCCGAGGCGAGATCGCGTTCGGGACGATCGACAGTTGGCTTATCTGGAAACTTACGGGCGGCCGTTCGCATGCGACGGACCTCACGAATGCTTCGCGGACACTGCTTCTGAATATCCGTACCCGGAAATGGGATCCCCAACTTCTTAAAATCTTCGGCATTCCGGCCGGGATATTGCCAAAACTCCAACCCTCAGGTTCTATTTTCGGGACGACGCGGAATATCGCCGGACTCCCGGCCGGCATTCCGATCACAGGCGTGATGGGGGATCAACAGGCCGCGCTCTACGGTCAGGGCTGTTATGAACCCGGCACGAGCAAGAATACTTACGGGACCGGCTGCTTCATCATGCTCAATACCGGAAAGAAATTTATTATTTCAAAAGAAGGGCTTCTTACGACGCTCGCGTGTGATTTTAAGGGCAGGCCCGTTTACGCGCTCGAAGGCTCGGTGTTTATCGCGGGCGCGGCGATTCAGTGGCTGCGCGACGGCCTCAAAGTCATCACGCGTTCTTCGGACGCCGAGAAAACGATCCGGGGACTCAAGGATACGGGCGGGGTTTATGTGGTGCCGGCCTTTGTCGGACTGGGCGCGCCTTATTGGAAAAGCGACGCGCGCGGCCTGATCGCGGGGATCACGCGGGGAACCACGGCGGTCCATTTGATTCGCGCCTGTCTCGAAGCCATCGCGTATCAGACGAAAGATGTTTTCGACATCATGCAAAAAGCGTTCGGCCGTCCGATGCGCGAACTCAAAGTCGACGGCGGCGCGTGCAAAAACAACATGCTCATGCAATTCCAGGCCGATATGCTAAACGCAAAGATATTCCGGCCCAGGGGGATCGAGTTAACGGCCAGGGGCGCGGCGCATCTGGCCGGCGTGACGATGGGGCTCTGGAAACGGAGCCGCGATCTTAAAAAACAGCGCCGAATCGACCGGATCTTTACGCCGCGCATGAGCGGCCGCGAGCGCGGGCGGCTTTACCGAGGATGGCTTAAGGCCGTTCGGAGGACCCTGCTCTGATGATCCGCGATATCGAACGCTTCGAGCGAACCCCTTACGACCTTCTCGTGATCGGCGGCGGGATCAACGGCGCCGCGATCGCGCATCTCGCGGCCCGGCGCGGCATGAAAGTCGCGCTTCTTGAAAAAGGCGATTTCGCGAGCGGCACCTCCAGCAAGTCGACCAAGCTTATTCACGGCGGCATCCGCTATCTCGAAAATCTCGAAATCGATCTTGTTTATGAATCCCTCAAAGAGCGTTACATCCAGCTCGAGGCCGCGCCGCATCTGGTAAAACCCCTGCCGTTCGTGATCCCGGTCTATGAGGGCGACAAACGGCCGCTTTGGATGATGCAATTCGGTGTTTTTCTTTATGATCTCCTCGCCGGCCGTTTCCGGGTGAAGCCGCGCAAGAATCTTACACGCGACGAAGTCCTGCGGCTTGAGCCCGGGATTGAGCCTCAAGGTCTTAAGGGCGGCGTGCTTTATTACGACGCCCAGATGGATGACGCGCGGCTTTGTCTGGAAAACGTGCTTATGGCCGCGGAGTACGGCGCGCATGTCGCCAATTATGTGAAAGCGGTCTCCTTCGTGAAAGAAAACGGACGCGCGGCGGGCGTCAGGGCTTGCGACCTGCGTAGCATCAAGGAATTTGAAGTGCGCGCGAAGCGAGTCATCTGCGCGGTCGGGCCATGGACCAATGAACTTCTGCGTCTCGACATCCCGTCCGCGAAGAAAAGAGTCCGCACGACTAAAGGCGTTCACATTGTTTCCAGGGGCGAGATCTCGAAACACGCTATGCTCATCGGCTCTCAAAGCGACCGGCGCATTTTCTTTATCATTCCCTGGATGGGGAATTCCCTGATTGGCACGACGGATACGGACTCCATTGCGGGACCGGACGACGTGAAAGTCGAACAAAAGGATATCGATTATCTTATGCATGAATCCCGGCGCGTCTTTCCCTCGCTTGATCTTGGCCCCGAGAAGATCATGGCCACTTTCGCCGGCCTCCGGCCTCTGGTTCGCAAAGGAGGCTCGGCAGGCAAAGTTTCTCGCAGGCATCTTTTTTATGAAGCGCCGTCCGGCGTCATCTTCGTGGTGGGCGGGAAATACACCACCTACCGCAAGGTTGCCGAAGATTGCGTGAATCAAGTATTCGGGAAGGGGACGGGCTTCTTTTTTGCGAAAAAAGATGCCGGCCCCCCTTGTTTCTCTGTCTATGGCAGCGGCGCGATCACGGAAAGCGCCGAAGCCGCGGCCGCGCGCTCGGGTCTTGAAACAAAGGTTGCGCAATCGCTCATGGATCTGTACGGCACTCGTTACAAGGACGTCCTCGCCCTCGCTCAAAAAGATCCCGCGCTTAAAGAAAAAGTCTCGGAGAATCCGCCCGTGATCAAAGCTCAGTTGGTTTATTCCGTTCAGACCGAAATGGCCCGCACCGTTGAGGATATTACCGATCGCCGCCTCTCGCTTGTTTTCCGCGGACCCATTTCCGCCCAAACTCTTGCCGCTATTGCCGGCGTCCTCGGCACGCAATCATAACCCCTTCCCCCAAGTTCAAAGCCAGGCTTTACAAAAGCGCTCAAAGCCATTTCTAAAGTGATTTTCAAAAGATAAATTTCCTGCCGCACCTTTTAACCCAAATTCGCGGGATTTTCTGGTAAGATACGCGTACTCAAAAAGGGGTCAGTCGCCTTTTTAGGGCAAGGGTGACTGACCCCTTTATTATGAATAACGGGAAAGGGTACCCATGATCTCGGCAAGCGGAGTTACTTTACAATACGGGAAACGGATTCTTTTCGAGAATGTGAACATCATGTTTACGCCCGGGAACTGCTACGGCCTGATCGGGGCCAACGGCTCGGGGAAGTCCACGTTCCTCAAGATCCTCGCGGGCTTGATCGAACCCAACGCCGGGTCTGTCGCCGCGGGGAAGAACGAACGGATCTCGTTTCTCAAACAGGACCAGTTCGCGTTCGACGAGTTTACCGCCCTTTCGACCGTGATCATGGGGCACGAGCGTCTTTATAACATCCTCAAGGAAAAGGACGCGATCTACGCGAAGCCGGATTTTTCGGATGCGGACGGCATCCGCGCCGCGGAACTGGAACACGAATTCGCGGATAGAAGCGGCTGGGACGCCGAGCCTGAGGCCGCGAAGCTTTTAAGCGATCTTGGGATCCCGGATGACCGGCAGCAGGTTTTGATGAAACAGCTTGAAGCAAACGAGAAGGTGCGCGTACTTCTGGCGCAAGCGCTTTTCGGCAATCCCGACGTCCTGCTCCTCGACGAACCGACGAACCATCTGGACGTCGAGACCTGCATGTGGCTTGAGGATTTTCTTTATGATTTCAAAAACACGGCGATCGTCGTCTCGCACGACCGCCATTTTTTAGACCGGGTTTGCACCCATATCGCGGATATCGACTATGGAAAAATCCAGCTTTACTCGGGGAATTTTACGTTCTGGTCGGAATCCAGCCAGCTCGCGCTCCGGCAGAAAAACGAGGCGAACAAAGACATGGAAGTCCGGCGCAAGGAGCTCCAGGCCTTCATCGCGCGGTTCAGCGCGAATGCTTCGAAGTCGCGCCAGGCCACCTCGCGCAAGAAGCTTCTCGAAAAACTGACGCTCGAGGATATCAAACCGTCTTCCCGCAAATACCCTTACGTGGCGTTCAAGCCGGAACGGGAAGCGGGCAACGACCTCCTGGAGATCGAAGGATTGGAAAAGTCGATCGAGGGCGAGGGTCTCTTCAAGGGGCTGAATCTCCGCGTCGATGAAGGCGACAAGATCGCGTTCCTCGGACCGCTCGATCGCGTGAAGACAACGCTTTTCCAGATATTGATGGGAGAGCTTGCGGCGGACAAGGGGACTTTTAAGTGGGGGGCATCCACAACGCGGGCGTATTTTCCGAAAGAGAACGCCCAATATTTTGAAAGCGATCTGAGCCTGGTCGATTGGCTGCGCCAGTTCTCGAAGGAAACGGATGAGAATTTTATCCGCGGATTTTTGGGGCGCATGCTTTTTTCAGGCGAGGAGTCGCTCAAAAAAGCGTCCGTACTCTCCGGCGGCGAGCGGGTGCGTTGCATGCTCTCGCGCATGATGCTGGGGGGTGCGAATGTTTTGATCCTTGACGAGCCGACCAATCATCTGGATCTGGAATCCATCACCTCGCTGAATCAAGGTCTTGAAAATTTCAACGGCACCGTTCTTTTTTCCTCGCACGACCATCAATTCGTCCAGACCGTGGCAAACCGGATCATCGAGCTCACGCCGTGCGGCATGATCGATAAACGGGACGTCACGCTTGACGACTATCTCGCCGATCCCGCGCTGAAGGCCCATCGCGCCGCTCTTTACGCTTCGCGTACGGCGTAAGTACGGCGAAAAGTCAAAATGCTTCACGCCGTACGCCTTACTCCTTCCGCCTTCCAAAGGTGGACGAGGCGCCGCAAGAGGGTTAGAATCTCCTCCGATCGTGATTCTCATTGATGATGAGGGATCGCCCCGTGTCCGCTGAATCCACGCATGCGTTACAAAA
>JAHFHJ010000121.1 GCA_023246985.1 Candidatus Omnitrophota bacterium
TAAATAAAAAAGCCCTGCGTTCCATCGCAAGGCAATCCGCTTAAAGGAAACCGAAGATCGTGGGGTTCCTTTGACGAATGATACCATGATGGTATCATTCGTCAAGAGAAATATAAGGAGACGGGCCGGTCCTTCAACGCATTTCACTTTTTGAGGAATTTTTTAACCTTGGCAAGCAGGTCCTCGGCCTCATAGGGCTTGCGCACGCAATCATCAGCCCCGGCGGAAAGACACTGCTGCTCCAGGTCATCGATTCCCGCGGCGGTTGTGGTGATGACCGGAATGGAAGCTGTTTTCGGATTCTTCCGAAGCCTCCGGCAAACCTCCAGGCCGTCTATGCCCGGCATGATAATATCCAGAAGGATTAAATCCGGTTTTTCCATCGCCGCTTTTTTCAGCCCTTCTTCCCCGTCCTCGGCCATCATGACCGAATACCCGCTTTTTTCAAGCCGAAACCGGATGATCATCCGCTGGTCCGGTTCGTCTTCGATGAAAAGTATTTTTTTCTTTTTGACTTCCATGTTCGCCCGTCCTTTACTTTTGCATTTTAGGCAATATGAAGGTCATGGTCGTACCCTGACCCAGCGCGCTTTTCGACCACAGTTTTCCCCCGTGCATTTCAACGATCTCTTTGGCGATGGAAAGCCCCAAGCCCAGCCCTTTTTCCCCGGGACCGACGATTCTGGAAAACTGCTGGAATTTTTCAAAAAGTTTCGGCATGTTCTCCGCAGTAATACCGATCCCCGTGTCCCGAACGTCACACTCCACCTCCCGCTGCAAGATCCTGATGGAAAGGGTCACGGACCCTTGCAATGTGAACTTCAAAGCATTGTCCACGAGATTGCTGACGACTTGCATGATCCTGTCAGGGTCCGCAAAAACCATGGCTTTCTCTTTCGGAAGATCCGTCTCTAATTTAATATTTTTTTCCTTCGCAGGGATCTTGAAATCGAAAATTACTTCCCGGACGGCATCGCTCAGATTCATCGCTTCTTTTTTGAGTTCGATCTTGCCGGCCTCGATCTTGGAAATACTGAGAAGACTGTCGATCATACGGGAAAGCCGGTCGATATTTTTCATCACAGTCGTCAGGATCGTCTTTTGTTTTTTATTGATCGTCCCCGTGGATCCGTCCAAAAGAAGGCCCACCCCTCCTTTCTCGATCGAAAGCGGCGTTCGAAGTTCATGGGACACGGTCCGGACAATGTCGTTGCGGAATTCCTCGACCTTTCTTTGTTCCGTCACATCGACCGAAACCCCAAGGATCACGGTCTCCTTGATCCCCTGCATCTCCAAAGGGACCTTGATCGTCTGCAAGATGTGCACTTTCTTATGAATATCCGTAAAAACGCCGTCCGAAACCAGTATCGGCTTCCCGTGCAGCAAAACTTCCCGGTCACCCCCCAGGAATTTTTCAGATTCTTCCTTCACGGGATGAATATCCTGAAATCGGACCCCGATCAGCTCCTGCGGCTCCTTGTCGTACATCCCCGCTAAGGCCCGGTTGACCAGGAGAAAACGGCCTCGCGAGTCCCTGGCAAAGATGATGTGCGGAACCGTATCAATGATCTGCAGCAACTGATGCCGGCTTTCCTTCAAAATTTCTTCGGATTTTTTCCGCTCGGTGATGTCCATCACCACTGACCAGATGCGTTTTTTACCGTCCGCTCCGGTGACGATTGCCCCATTGAGTAAAACAGGAATCCGTTTACCCGTTTTGCGAATATATTCCTTCTCATAAGGGCCGTATCGACCGGTTTTCTCCAAAGAGCGAAGTTGTTTTTTCTCAAATTTTCCGTACTCCTTCGGCGTCAGATCCCAGAAAGTAAGTTTTAACGCTTCTTTGCGGGTATACCCGATCATGTCCAAATAGGCCTGGTTGACCTGAACGAAAGCACCGTCCATTTCGCAAAGCGCCATACCGCTCGGGGATGTTTCGAACATGGCACGGAATTTTTCTTCACTCTCTCTCAGCGCCTCTTCGGATCTCTTGCGTTCGGTAATATCAATAAAGACCTCGAGGATGGCTTTTTTGCCGCCAAAGATCATTCCGATATGATGGATCTCCAGAGTTTTTCCTCCCAGCGCCTTTTCGGTCTCCATTGTTTCTGTTTTACCCAACCCTATGTTTGTTCTCAGCGGACAATGCCGACATTGCTTCTTGTCGTCTTTATAAATCGTCCAACATTTTTTGCCTACGGCGCCAAGGCCGATGATCTTTTCCATGCGTTCATTCACCATAAGGATATTCCCATCCTTATCCACCACATCAATCGGAAAGGGAATGGTCATCAAGACGGAAACGGAAAGATCTTTCGACTCGTGCAAAGCCTCCTCGGATCTCTTGCGCTCGGTGATATCCATGGTCACGCCGATGATTTTCACGACGCGCCCCGAAACGGGATCACGCAAAGCGGTCAGACTTGTTTGGAAAATAGTGAGTTTGGAAACTTCTTCATACGCATAATCGCCTTGCTTCACGCAACGCTGATAGCGGGTCAAAAGACGGGTGCCCATTTCGGGCCCGAAAACCTCCACGGGCGTGCGGCCCTCGGCATCGGCCGAGCGGACCCCCGTGAGGGTTTCTCCGGCCCGATTCCAGCCGATGAAACGGAATTCTCCCGAAGCGCAGACTTCAACGGCAAAAAGGACCTCATGGGTCCCCTGGTAAATAGCGCTTAAAAAGGCCTCCCGGTCCCGCAACGCCTCCGCCGCCTGTTTGCGTTCCGTGACGTTGCGGAAAAAACCCACAAGACATTTTCGGCCCCGGAACCGCGCCGGTCTGGCCGCGATATCCGCCCAAAAAACGGTACCGTCTTTTTTCCGGCAGGGCACATTTTCGGCAAGCGTCTTTTTCTTTTCCGCCCATGGGTGGAAGGGGTCTATGGCTTTTTTAAAATTCCGAGGAGGATGAAGATCCGGGATTCGCTTCGTGAGGAATTGCGCTTGCGAATAACCGAACATGCGGCATGCGTTGGAATTACATTGCAGGATCTTTTTCGTCTTGATTTCCGCGACCCATACGCCGTCCGTTAGGGCCTTATAAACCGCCTGTGTTTGGCCGGCCGCCTCTTTTAAAAGCCTCTTGGAGGAATATGCTCCACCAGTCAGATATCGGGATGGGTTTATTTTCATTTTCACCTCATTGATCGCAAAGCTCAAAATAAATTTGTTTTTATTATACAATAGGTCGAGAAAAAACCATAGGACAGGCTTCCGGAGTTATCAAAGGTGTGCTCGATGCCGATAACTTAAGGGAAAAGGAAAGGCGATGCCCTGCGACATGCTCGACCGCTTCAAGCAAAATCCATTCTATAAGAGTCTGACGCTCTCCTGGAAAGAAGGCATTGCCGCGAGCGTCATGCAGGTCTCCGTCGATGAATATCTGATCCCGCTCGGGCTCTTCCTCGGAGCGACTCCGATGGATATCGGATTCCTGGTGGCGGTCCCGCATCTCCTGGGATCCCTTTCTCAATTTCTTGCGGTAAAAGCCGTCGAACGGACCGGAAGCCGTCTTCGCTTTTTGGTGCGAGCCTCTTTTTTCCAAGCGCTCTTCCTGACCCCCCTTGCGTTATTCCCTCTTTTTACTTTTCCGTCGCGGATCCTGGCGCTGATCTTTGCGGTGACGCTTTTCCGTATCCTCGCGAACCTTATCGCCACGGTCTGGGGCAGTCTTTCGAGCGATTATCTCGCTCCTGAAGAGCGCGGCAAGTATTTCGGCTGGCGGTCGCGCATCACGGGACTGGCCGGAATGGTCGCCATGATTCTTGGCGGAATCTTATTGAACGCGTTTAAAGCCATTTCTATGGCTATCGGTTTTTGCGTCCTTTTTGGGATCACGGCCGTTGCCCGCTTTATTTCCTCAAAGCTTATGGCTCAGATGCAGGATGTTCCGGAGCAAAAAAAGCCGGGGGATAAGTTCACATTCTTGATGTTCCTTCGTAGTTTTAGAAAAAGCAATTTCGTGAAATTCGTGTTCTACGTCGCGAGCATCACCTTCGCCACGATGCTCGCGGCGCCTTATTTTAGCGTTTACATGCTCCGGGACCTTCGGTTCAGTTACCTGACCTACATGTGCATCCATATGGGCGCCCTGATCGCAAGTCTTGTCTCTTTTCCGATCTGGGGAAAACATGCCGACAGGATCGGAAATGCCAAGGTGCTTAAAACGACGAGTCTTCTGATCCCCTTGATCCCGATCCTCTGGCTTTTTTCGTCGAACCCGGTTTATCTTTTTATGATCGAGATTTTTGCGGGATTCGCGTGGGGCGGCTTCAACCTGTGTTCCCTGAACTTTATCTATGATGCCGTAAGCCCGGGCAAGCGGATGCGTTGTCTTGGCTATTTCAGTTTCATTAACGGCGTCGCCACTTTTATGGGCGCGGGATTGGGCGGCTATCTTGCGGAACGGCTTCCCTTTTTGAGCGGATCACGCATCCTGGCGCTTTTTGTGATCTCGGCGGCCTTGCGTTTTCTTTCCCACTTCCTGCTCTCGCGCCACTTTCATGAGGTGAGGCCGGCAACTCAGAAGATCTCAAATGTGGAACTTTTTTTCAGCGTGGTGGGACTCCGGCCTATCCTCCGAAATCTGGATTAGTCCCAATCCTTATCATCCCGCCCATGGGGCGGGATGGGGCAACCCCAACTACCATT
>JAHFHJ010000122.1 GCA_023246985.1 Candidatus Omnitrophota bacterium
GGACGCCGTCCGGAGGGAGAGGTTGGCTTTTATTCCCCCACTCTTACCGCTAGCCCGTTCTCGAGAAGAAGGTTATTGAGGTAGTGTTCTTTCCCGTCGTGGCCGGTGAAGATGATGTCGGCTTCGTAGCGGTCGTAGGTGGCGTTCTTGCTGCTGAGAACGATGAGAGACGGGACTTCATCCAGAACCTTTTCCACGAATGCTTTTGCGGCCTGGCCTTCTTTCGTGTCTATTTCCGGACAGTCGATGCCGCGAAGTCTCAGCTTCTGCCGGCTGATCCCTCGCATGCCGGTATCCAGCACGACCCAGAATGTATCCCCGTCGATCACGCTCTCGAGATAGGCCTTGTAGGTGTACAGGTCCTTCACGGTGCGGCGGGTCTTGAGGAGTTTCGCGCCGGTCCATTCGACGATGTCGCCGGCCTTGAGGCCGCGGCTTTCCCCGGGAATCAGGGCCTGGTAGCCCTTGAAACCGTGGTCCAGCAACAGGAAATTTTTGTCAGGCCAGGCGGTATCGCGGGGATCCTTGATCTGATAAGTGTCGGGCAGGCCGAACTTCGGCATTTTCAAAAGCTCCGGAGAAAAGGAACCCGGCCCTTTCGCGAGATTTTCCGCGACCTGCTTGCGAACCTTTTCGTGGCGGATGAGTTCACGGAGGCCGTCGCGGTCAAGCGCCTCCTCTTCCGCGCGTTTTTCGAGTTCAAGACGCTTCTTGCGGTCCCGGACGGAGAGAAGTTCGATCTGATGACTCAGGGGCAATTGGGTCGCGGGCGACCTTTTTTGATTTTCGAGATAAAAGCGGCGCATCCGTTTGAGATTTTCGACGGAAAATCCGGCGCCGAGCCGGCGGGTAAGATCTTCGGAAAGTTTTACCAGAAGCCCTGCACCGTAAGCGGCCCTGATCTCGCCTCTCTGTTCGACCAGGACGATCCTTTGCCCGCCCCCCCAGTAGGCTTCCACCAGGGCCTTTCGCGCGCCTTCATACAGACGGGAAATGTCCGCGACTAGTTTCTTGTAGGTTGTGGCAGCGAGTTGATTGTCCGGCACCAAACCTCCATGGTTTGGTACGGCTTCGGCAAAAGCGTGATGCTTTTGTCCGATCCGCATCAGGAGGGATTATAACTTCGGACCGGGGTCACATTCCAGTATTTCATCCGATTTTTCAGGAACGGCGATAGACGCGCGAAAGGTCTCTCAATGAATAAGATCGTGCCCCCAGCATGAATCGAACATGCAACCCTCTCCTTAGGAAGGAGATGCTCTATCCAATTGAGCTATGGGGGCTTTTCTAAACTCAAGACCACAGACTCCTACCACATTCCATCCCGCCCATGGGGCGGGATGATAAGGATTGAGACCCTAGACCCAAGCCCCGCCCAGTTTCTGCTTCAGTCTTCGGTCTTCCGTTTTCTGTCTTCTGTCTTCTGTCTTCTGTCGTGCATCAATACTGTATCAAGGAAAACACATCGTATTTTTTAAGCTTGTTCCGTCCGTTCAGGAATCCCAGCTCGATCACGAAAGCGATTTTCGCCACTCTGCCGCCGATGCTTTCCACGAGCTTTGCGGCGGCGGCGGCCGTACCGCCCGTCGCCAAAAGATCGTCCACGATCACGACTTTCTCCCCGCGCGTGAGCGCGTCCTGATGGATCTCAAGGATCTCCCGGCCGTATTCCAGCGTGCAGACGATCTGCTTTGTTTTCCAAGGAAGTTTTCCTTTTTTCCGGATCGGCACGAACCCGACCCCCAGTTGGGTCGCAAGAGCCGTTCCAAAAATAAATCCGCGAGACTCGATCCCCACGACCGCGCTGATCTTTTTTCCTTTGAGGGATCGCGTCAAACGGACAATGATCTCACGAAGCGATTTCGCGTCCTTCAAAAGCGGCGTGATATCCCGGAAGAGGATCCCTTTTTTCGGAAAATCGGGGATATTGCGAATTTGGGCTTTAAGCGCCTTTAAATCCATGGAAACTCCTTTAAAATTGTAAACCGGGTTTGAAGAAGCGGGCTTTTTAATGAGGGAGGTAATTCTCGAACTTGTCGCCTTCCAAAGCAAGCTGCGCGCGAATCTTTTTGAGCACCGAACCCTCGATCTGGCGGATGCGCTCCCGCGTGACCTTGAAATGATGCGCGACCTCTTCCAGCGTATGCGGGTCATGGTGGTGCAGGCCGAAGCGGCGCGTCAGGACCTCTCGTTCCCGAGTATCCAGGACCCCAAGGATCTTGCGGACCCGCTCGCTTTTGAGCATTTCTCCGACCTGGGCGTCCGGATTGCTTTCTTCTTTATTTTTGAGCATGTCAATCAGTTCGGCCGTGCCGTCAAGACTGAGGGGCGTGTTGAGCGAACTCGGACGGTTCACGATCGTTTCGATCTCTTGGATCTTCGCGATCGGGACCTCAAGAACCTTCGCGATCTCGCCTCGCGTCGGCATACGATTGAGCCGCTGCATCAAGGCGTCGCGCACGCGGCGCCATTTGGCGATAATGTCATACATGTAGACCGGAATGCGGATCGTCTTGCCCTGATTCGAAAGAGAACGCATCAGACTTTGTTTGATCCACCAGGAGGCATAGGTTGAAAAACGGTAACCTCTTTTCGGATCGAATTTTTCCACCGCGCGCATGAGGCCGATATTTCCCTCTTCCACAAGATCCGAAAACGCAAGCCCCATGTGCGCGTAGCGTTTGGCGATCGCGATCACCAGGCGAAGATTCGAGCGGATCATCTGCTGCCGCGCGGCTTCCCCCCGCAAACTGCCGGCCTGGACTTTTTTTGCCAAGGAGACTTCTTCCTCGGGCGTCAGAAGCGGGATATGCTCGATCTGGTCGAGATAGATCCGCATCGACGTGCGGTCGAGGGTCTGGTCCATCCCGTCATCGGCGTGGGCATCCCCCTCCGCGTCCTTGCGTTCACGACGGCGGCGATCCGGCCCCTCTTCGACCTTCAGGATGTTCTCGGCTTCTTTCTGAAGCTCCTTCTCGCGTTGCAGAAGAGACTCCGTCTCTTTCGGAGAGATCGTGGATTTCTTGGGCGGGCGGCCCTTGGGATCTGCGGACGAATGAACGCGGGAAACGAGGCGGGAACGCTTGGGGCGTCCCCGTCTCGTTTTTTTTCCAAAACGGCGAGGCCTCGCCCCGCGAACGGAGCGCGCCTTCTTCTTTTTCTTCTTTTTGCCTGCCATAGAAGCTTCTATTGTTGTCATTCCCGCAAGTCTTTCCGCCGGAGGACGGATCAGTCCTTTGGCTGAAAGCGGGAATCCAATCACGCTGCTGATATGGATCCCCGATAAAACTTTCGGGGATGACAGGTTAAAGCCCTGTCATTTTCTCTGGCGCAACACCGCTTGAGCCGCCGCGAGCCTCGCGATCGGAACGCGGTACGGCGAGCAGCTGACATAGTTCATCCCGACCTTATTGCAGAAAGCAATCGAGCCGGGATCGCCGCCATGTTCGCCACAGATGCCGACCTTCAAGTCCTTCTTCGTTTTACGGCCTTTTTCCACGGCAAGTTGAATCAAGAAACCAACGCCTTCTTCATCGATCGTCTGGAACACGTCCTTCTCGTAGATGCCCTGATCCAGATAGGCGCCCATGAAAGAACCGGAATCATCCCGCGAAAAGCCGAGCGTCATCTGCGTGAGATCGTTCGTGCCGAACGAAAAGAATTCCGCGATCTCCGCGATGCGATCCGCCGTAAGCGCGGCGCGCGGTACTTCGATCATGGTCCCGATCAGGTACTCGACCTTGGCCTTCTTTTCATCGAATACCTTGTGAATGGTTTCGACCGAAAGATCCTTAAGGATCTGGAGCTCCTTCTTCGTCCCAACGAGCGGAATCATGATCTCCGGAACGATCTTGACGCCTTTTTTCTTCAGATTGCAAGCCGCTTCAATGATCGCGCGGACCTGCATGGCATAGATCTCGGGGTAGATGATTCCGAGACGGCAGCCGCGATGCCCGAGCATCGGATTGAATTCGTGAAGCGCCGCAACCTTTTGCTTCACAACCTCCACGGGGACCTTCATCACATTCGCCATTTCCTGCTGGTTGGCTTCTTCTTGAGGGAGAAACTCGTGAAGCGGCGGATCCAAGAGACGGATCGTCACGGGGAATCCCTTCATCGCCTCGAAGATCCCTTCGAAGTCTCCGCGTTGCATCGGCAGAAGCTTCGCCAAGGCCTTCTCACGGCTCGTTTTGTCGGCGGCGAGGATCATCTCACGGACCGCAAGGATACGGTTGCCTTCAAAGAACATGTGCTCCGTGCGGCAAAGACCGATCCCCTCGGCGCCGAAACGGCGGGCCACCTCCGCGTCATGCGGCGTGTCCCCGTTCGTACGGACCTTGAGACGGCGGATTTCATCGGCCCACTTCATCAGCGTCATGAAATCGCCGGAAAGTTTGGTTTCGATCGTGTTGAGCTTGCCGAGATAGATCTGACCGAGACTGCCGTCAAGAGAAATATAATCGCCTTCTTTAACGACCGTTTTTCCGGCCGTAAACTGGCGGGCCTTATAGTCGATCTGGATTTCGCCGACGCCGGCCACGCAGCATTTTCCCATCCCGCGAGCCACGACGGCCGCGTGCGAGGTCATGCCGCCTCGCGCGGTCAAAATACCTTTCGCG